>RGVD01000264.1 GCA_010027395.1 Bacteroidota bacterium | reverse complement strand
CTCCATTGGTGATGGTGAAAGTACCTCCAGTCATTTCATCAATGCTCAATTTGTTGTCGCGGGCTTTACCGGCTAAACGAGCCACCTCCGCTTCGATGCCTGCCAGTGTTAGGCTTTCAGCATTTCTAATCACAGGCACCACAAGGCCCTTAGGGGCACTTACGGCTATAGAAATATCACAATAGTCGTGGTAGATAATTTCATCTCCATCAATATAAGCATTTACTGCAGGGAATTGCTTCAAAGCCACTGTAACAGCTTTGGTGAAGAAACTCATGAAACCTAGGTTTACACCATGGGTTTCTTTAAATTGGTTTTTATATTGACTGCGTAAGTCCATGATAGGCTTCATATCCACTTCGTTAAAAGTGGTAAGCATGGCTGTTTCATTTTTTACGGCAACCAATCTTTTCGAAACGGTTTTGCGCAATGAAGTCATTTTTTCTTTGCGTTCGTTTCTTGATTTGGTTTCGTTACTAGTAGTTTTTAGTTGTGCATTTTTCGCATCAGATTTGGTAATGCGTCCATCAATGCCCGTACCTTTAACGTCCTTAGAATCGATGCCTTTTTCAGCTAATATTTTGGCCGCAGCAGGCGAAGGATAAGGCTTAGTGGCTTCTTGCTTTTGATTATTCGCTTCAGGCTGGCTGGTCTTAGTTTCTGCATTGGTAGTTTGAACTTCGGCTTTAGGCGCTTCAACTATACCTTCAGGAGCCTTCGCATCTGTATCTATTTTACAAATCACATCACCCACTTTAATGGTATCGCCTTCGGCACCCACAGTGGTTAAAACACCCGCTTTTTCAGCGTTTAATTCAAAAGTGGCTTTATCGCTTTCAAGCTCACACAACAATTCGTCCATCTGCACGTAATCACCTGTTTTTTTGTTCCAGCGAGCTATGGTTACTTCGCTAATCGATTCTCCAACGGTAGGTACTTTAATTTCAAGCATATTAATTTCGTAAAAACAGCCACGAAAGTAATCGAAAAGTAATGTCAAATCAAGCTAAGATTATTTTACAGGGTAGTACTCATTTTATTGAAAAGGCAGTTTTGTGTTTTTGAAGCCTTTATCTTATGTTTGTTCGATTCTCAGACATCATATGATTTACAAATCCGATTGCCTTCATTTTAAAGGACATATTCCATGTAAGCCTCATAAACAAAATGGCTATCATTGTGAAACTTGTCCTGCGTATACTAAAATCTCAAAACGAATTTTAATAATAAAATTAGGCGCTATTGGAGATGTGATTCGCACCACACCTTTGGTGGTTAAGTTCAAAAAAGAATTTCCTGATTGCAAAATAACTTGGCTGACTTGGACTCCAGATATTCTTCCATCTAGTCAGATTGACGAAATATTGAAATGGGATGTCAACAGTATTTTTTATGCGCAAAACAGCTCTTGGGACATAGCTATCAGCCTGGATAAAGAAAAAGAAGCAGGCGCATTGTTAAAAGTGGTGGATGCTAAGCAAAAGTTTGGCTTTGTGTTGAAGGATAATGAGATTCAACCCTACAACGATTTAGCCGACCATAAATTTAGCACAGGTATGTTTGATGATGTGAGTCAGGCAAACACCAAAAGCTATTTGCAAGAGATATTTGAAATTTGTGGCTATACCCACCAAGGCGAGCCATATTTAATGGATACCCACAGTGAGAAAGGTTATACTTGGAACTTGCCTAGTGGTAAAAAAATCATTGGTATGAATACGGGCTGCGGTGGCAGATGGACTACCCGCCTTTGGAGCATTGACAAGTGGGTAGAGCTGGTAGCTTTAACCAAAAAGCAACACCCTGATGCGGAAGTTTTATTGCTAGGCGGTGAAGCAGAAGATGCTCGTAATAAAGAGATTCAAGCACGTTCAGGTGCTTTATATTTGGGCTATTTCAGTCTGTATGAGTTTATCAATTTGGTAAACCAATGTCATTTGGTAATCACTCAAGTTACCATGGGTATGCACATTACCTTGGCATTGGGTAAAAAGATTGTGTTGATGAACAACATCTTCAATCCACATGAGTTTGATTTGTTTGGCAAGGGCGAGATTGTAGCACCTAACAAGGTTTGTAAATGTTTCTATAGAGGTTCTTGTGTAGATGGAACAAGTTGTATGGAAGAATTGCCAGCATCTAAAATCGCAGATGCAATTGGAAGGCATTTATAGAAATATAAAATAACCCAATTTAAACGATCATTGAGCGGAGTCGAAATGGCGTTTCGACTCCGCTCAACGACCATAATACATCTCGATTCCGATTCCGATGCCTCGGAACGGAAAAAGCATTTTTGTTTCCTTTTGATGCCTCAAAAGGAAAATGAAAAAAATAAGATAGATGATGATTTAGAAAACTTATTATGTAGCTTTCATTTTTCTTGATAAAAACGAAACAAAAATCAAGACTGACCTAAAATCTTGGAAAATGTAATTTGCTTTTTTCTGCAACGCATACTAAGTGCTCATGTAGAAATAAAGAGTTGTAAATAGCTAGAAAGGCATGAGCCAAGTATGCTTACTTATGCTTCGACTCCGCTCAGCATCCCATCCCACAAAAAAACAAAAACATTTTCTGGCAGATTTTATGAATGTCGTTTGGTTTTGCTGTAAAGTCTTTCGATGTAAGGCCTTCCGATAGCGAAGCGATTTTCGCAGTGCGTGCAAAAAGATTTCAAGCTTGGGTTTGTGCAGCCTTTTAGGTTTTGCCAAGTGGAATGGATAGAGCCAAGCGGCAAAAACTAAGCAGCGGCAAGGAGAAATCTTTTTGAGGCTGGCTAGGGGGTATGCAGGCACCTTGAAAATCGAAGCATTTTTGTTTCCTTTTGATGCCTCAAAAGGAAAAATATTAAATTTTAGATGGATGATCGTTTATAGTTATTAATTGTTGGTGACGCTGCGCTAAAACACCAACAATGGGCAAGAACATCCTCCTAACCCTCCGTTAGCCAACGGATTGAATGCATTCGTTTTCAAAATTTCATTTACATAATTTTTTATGAGAAGTGGTTCTAGACTAATTCTATGCTTGAAACTTTAAGTATTTGAAAAAACTATGAAGCATTACTATCAACTGCCAACAATCAACTAACAACTAAATCCTCTTACCATCAAAAGTTCTAACCTTAACCGCTACGAAAATGCTAAGTAGGGTAAGGGTTACGCTGAAGAAACCTACATAATGATATCCTTCCAATTGTCCTGTTACTGCATCTTTATGCACCAAAACGCCTGCTA
>RGVD01000263.1 GCA_010027395.1 Bacteroidota bacterium | reverse complement strand
AAGCCTATGAATCAAACTTTCTCATAAAACCTTTCAATTAAACCGCTTCAAGAAATTGGGTGTTTTTTTGGGATATGTATGTAAGGGCGAATCATTATTCGCCCTTACGAATGCCAGTGCAAAAAATCTATTTCTTCAGTAACTTATAATTAAAATATCCATTACTAGTTTTTATTGTAATAAAGTATAAGCCAGAATTAAGTTCATTTTTTGTTTGTAGCGTTAATGTTTGGTTTGCTTGGGCTTCTAAGTTATTCCATTGCTGCATTTCTTTTCCAGTAATATCAGTTAAAGCAATACTAGCATTACCCAAATTTTGATTGGCGGTAATTTGTATTTCGTTTTCAAATGGATTGTTTACTTTAAATAAATTACTCTCTTTAAGTTCATTTATTGCAGTGGTTTTTCCGACTGTTTTGCGCACTAAAACCACATTGTCTAAAATTAAATTACTACTCCATATAAAACTTGCTTTGTCCCAAGCAGTGCTTGCAAAATTAGTATAGGCCGCTTGATTGGTCACTTGCGCAGCCTTATATAAATAGGCGTTAGGCCAATCAGAATCGCTATAATCTTTTCCATACCAATCTGTAGGGATATCATAATGGATACCATAACAATCGGCATTACAAGTTGGAGTAGTAGTAGCAGTTGTTGTTGAATGTGTTCCGTCTGAAAGTTCTTTTACTGTATTTAAATCTTGAATAGGAGCAATGTAAAAAGTTTGTGCTTTCCATGTAGCATCCGTAACGGTACCATCACTAAATTGTGCTATAAATCCACCATCGCCTGGGTGATACAAACTACTGGCACTCTGAATTTCTGAGCCTAGTCCTACATTCTCTTCCCAATCAACCAACTTAACAGCTATGGTATAGGGTTTTGATACTTTAAACTTTACTACCGAAGAATTAAAGGGCGTAAATGGAATTGCATCTACTCCGACCAAAACACCATTGATGTATAATTCAAAATAATTATCTGCAAAAATATAACCTGTAATTAATTCGCCTTGTTCTTCTATTACAGTTGTTGGAACTGCACTAAGGTTTGCATTACTTAGTGAACTTGGGGTCACATTATTGCATGTATTATGTAGGTCGGAAAGTTTGGTTGCCGTCAAGAAATTATTTTCAGCTGGCACAATCCATGTCTTGTTATCTATTGATTTTATGCTGCCAATAGGTGTGACATGATTACTTGTGCATGTAGGCATTAAATTAGCTGTGGTTGTTGTTCCAAGTCCTTGTGTAACCGAACCTGATGTTTGTCCAAAACTCAATTGGCAAATAAATAAGCTTAAAATAAAGAATTTTCTTTTCATGGTATTTATGGTTTATTTTTTTCTAAATGCAATTTGGCAGCCTATAGACTTGGTTTCTTTTATAGAAACTTGCTTTCCTTTTAAAAGGGCATCAACAGCATCAGCCACATAATGCGTGCTAACTTTTTCAGGTTCCATTCCATTGTCATCCACAGCGCCATTATATTTTACAAGCCATTTATTATTTTCTTTCCAAATAATAAAAGCATGAGGTGTTTTTTGTGCATTGAAATTTTTTGCTACGGTCTGCATTTCATCAAATAAATAAGGGAAATTAAAATGTTCCTTTTTAGCTTTACTAATCATTTTTGGGTAGGTATCTTCCTCATACATGATAGTATCTGTAGAGCTAATAGCTATCAACGGCACTCCTAATAATTTATACTTTGCATTGAGTTGATTTAATCGCTCAGGATATAATTTGGCAAAGGGACAATGGTTACAAGTGAAAATAATGATGAACCCTTTTGCCTTTGGAAACTGGCTTAGAGAAAGCATTTTTCCATCAATGTTTTTTAAGGTAAAATCTTTAACTGGCTTTTCACTTGTGCTAACAAATGAACTGCCAATAAATCCCACACAGATCACAAAGAGAATAAAGATGTACTTTTTCATTTTAGTATTTTGATTAATTGATGATAACTGATTCCACCTATTATTTTATTTTTAATCTTTCCTTTTTTAATGATAAAGGTAGTGGGTATTTCACCATTCCAATTTTTATCTAGCTTATCAATCCAATTATTTGGATTTGATTCATCTAATAAGTAAATGGGATTAATCTTAAATTTTGTTGCAATAGGTTTAATACTTTCATTCATGTTTTTCTTTACATCTAAACTAACAAACAATACTTTTATCTTCTTATGTTTTGTATCGTTTGTTAGTTTAATAAATTCTGGTAGCTCCTTTATACATGGCTTGCACCATGAGGACATAAAATTAACCACATAAGTAGTATCCGATTGATTGAATAACAATTGTTGAAGATTTTTGAATGTAATTATTTCAATATTTTGAGCATATAATTGATGGTTGACCATGCAAGACCATAAGCACAAAATACCAAATTTTAATAATCTAGTCTTTAACAAATTTCTTAATAGTGGTTGATTTCGTTTCATCATCAATCAATTGAATTAGATAAGTGCCATTAGATAAATTTGAAATATCTATTCCATTTTGCCAATCAGGTCTAGGTAGCATCATTACTGCCTTGCCCACAATATTTAGTATGGAAACATAATATACTTTTGTATTCACATTGTTGAATGAAAAGTATAGTTTCTCATTGGCAGGGTTTGGATATACTGTATAATCCAAAGATTCCTTATCAATATTTTTTATGCCATTTGTTAAGTTCTTTACCACAAAATGACCCATCATTCCTTCATCTTCATGCAAGGAAATGTGACAATGATACATAAAAGGATGCAGGTCATCCGCATAGTCATCAAACTTGGCAATGAATTTCACAGTTGATTTACTAGGCACGAATACCACATCTTTCCATCCTGCTTGGGCAGCTACAGGGGCCACACTAGCTACCGATAAAATATTAAACTCTACATCATGTATATGAAATGGATGTCCGAAATTAGATGAGCTTGTTATTTCCCAAATCTCAGTATTATTCAAGGGTACTTCGTAATTATTGGTATTAAAGTCAAAGAATTTATGATTGATAACAAAGGCAGCACCTGTAATACCTGCCACAGTAGTATCACTAATGGTTAATTTACGGGTAATATTTGCATCGGCTTGAGGTATTTTTGTTACAGTCCTTAAGCTTGTTGGAATGTTAGTTATTGGAGCTGATGTTTGAGCACCCACATTAATATGTAATACATTGAAATCTTTACGAGCTAAATAGTTTACAAAAGGCCCATTTGGAAAAAAATCACCTCCTGCAACACT
>RGVD01000262.1 GCA_010027395.1 Bacteroidota bacterium | reverse complement strand
TTTCCTCGCTCGTTGATGGTATGCATATAGTTATTCATCAACTGCTTGCTTCCCATATCATAGAAACTCATGTTCACATTGCTTTCGGTGGGTTTGCTATACACATCCAATAGGTTTACGGTGGCAGTAGTATTATTCAATGCTTGAGATATAACCACGTTTAACACATTGTTAAAGTCCTCCTCAGTATTGGCATCATAATATCTACCTACACATTCAAATGCTTTTCTAAAATCATCTGTTGAGCCTAAACCAATGATAAACGGCTTTAGCACCACCCCTTGACTTTGTAGGGCTTCCGAAACCGCACAAGGATCTCCTGCGCATTCTTCAATACCATCCGTAATAAGAATGATAACATTTCGGGTAAAGGGTTCCTTAGGAAAATCGTAGGCCGCTTGCTGCAGAGAGTAGGCTATCAGTGTTGTTCCCTTTGGTGTGATTGAGGCTATTTTCTTCTTTATTTCATCGTGGTTCTTTTCGCGAAAAGGAACCTCAAGTCGGGTATCGCGGCAATCTCTTTTTTGCGGAGGACTTGTATGTCCATATACACGCAGGGCAATTTCTACATTCTTTGCACTCACAAGGCTATCAACAATTTTGGTAAGAAGTCTTTTGGCTACATTGATCCTAAAATCATTATCCATTCTCGCATACATACTGCCTGAGCCATCAAGCAAAAACAAAATGCGTGTTTTTGTTGGTCGCATAGCCTGTTGTGCCGTTGTTCTGAAACCAATAAGTATCAGCACTAGGCAAACAAAAAAGCTCAGTTTATGAATAGCAGCGTAGTGTTTCAAAGGTGTTTTTAAAATTAGTAATCTCCTAAGCTTGATGGTAGCTGTGCCAAGGCCTTTTCCAATTCAGCATCATTGGGTGCCAATCCATGCCATTTATGACTTCCCATCATAAAATCAATTGGGTAACCCATTTCGGTTTTCATGATAATAAATATCGGCTGTCCATGTCCCGTTTGTCTTTTGGCTCTTTCCATCACATCAATAATTTCAGGAAAACTATGACCATTCATTCTGAAAACCTTCCAACCAAAAGCTATCATCTTGGCCTCGATGTCCTCCCCTATTCCCATTACGCTCTGGGTTGAACCATCAATTTGTTGGCCGTTGTAATCTATAGTAACTATTAAGTTGTCAACTTTATTGTGGGCAGCATACATAAATGCTTCCCAATTTTGACCTTCTTCTATCTCACCATCACCCATCAAAGCATACACAATTTTATCATCGCCATTTAGCTTCTTAGCCAAAGCTGCGCCAATAGCTACAGAAACACCTTGACCCAAAGAACCCGAAGCCACACGTACACCAGGAAGGTGCTCGTGAGTAGTTGGATGACCTTGCAATCGGGTATTTAACCTACGAAATGACTTTAACTCACTTACTGGAAAATATCCCGCACGGGCTAAAACACTATAAAAAACAGGTGAAATATGTCCGTTTGATAAAAAGAAAATATCCTCCCCTACCCCATCCATTTTAAAATCTGGATTATGCTCCATGATGTGAAAATATAGGGCCGTTAAAAAGTCTGCACAACCTAAAGACCCTCCAGGGTGGCCTGATTTACAGCCATGAACCATGCGCAATATATCTCTGCGAACTTGTGTTGAGGTTTGTTGTAAAGGTTTTGTATCTATCATTTTATTTCAAGTAATCTAGTAAGAAAAATATCAAGCCAATTAAAAAAACGAGACCGCCTATGCCGCCTATGGTGACACCGATGCCTCCTAATACAAATGCTAAAATCGCACCTGCCAAAATTAATATCAAACCTGCAATCATCCATTTCACACCATCAATTTCTAACTGCCTTTTATGGGTGTCTTGCTTGTCAAGTTTATTGCTTGGCTTGCTAATTTTTTCATTTACAATGGCGTTAATTTTATTGATTTTCTTAACAATTGATTTATTGATTTTATGTCCCTTTGCAGATTCCTTGCTTTGTGATAATATTTTCGCCACTTCTTCTAGATGTGCATTGACTGATTTAACTGTGTTATTTGTTTCAATTGATGCTGACAAATCTTTGCTTGCCTTCAAGCTAGTATTGAATGTTTTTGATGCAATTTCGTTCACTCTAATTGTTGACCTTTTAACGATTTCCTGCTTAGGACTATCGGCTTTTACCCTACTTAGATAAGAATACCGTTGTGAGCAAGAGCTAATGGCTAATGTGATGATAAGTGCCAATACTACTAAGTTTGTTTTTTTCATGTCGGTAAAATTTTGCATCAAAAGTATGAAATGAGGGCGGATTAACTCACATTTGTTGCCCACATTTTAGGATAATTACCTAACCACATGAGAAAAACAATACAAATAACAGCGCTACCCGAAGAGCTTCACAACGATGAAAGTGTGAAAAAGTATTTGCAAAGATTTTTAGGAGTGTCTGCTCAAGAAATTTCTGGTTTTACTTATCAGAAAAAAAGCATTGATGCCCGCAAAAAACCAGTGAGGGTGAATTTGCAACTTGAGGTGTTTTTGAATGAAACACCTCAAAATGAAAATTTTGATTTTGATTTTAAAAATGTATCAAACGCCCAAGAGGTTCATATCATTGGTGCTGGCCCTGCGGGACTTTTTGCCGCTTTGCAACTTATTGAACTTGGCTTGAAGCCCGTTATTTTCGAGCGCGGTAAAGATGTGCGCGAGCGCAGGAGAGACTTAGCAAATATCACCAAAAACAATTCAGTAAACCCCGAAAGCAATTATTGTTTTGGTGAAGGTGGTGCAGGCACCTATAGCGATGGCAAATTGTACACCCGAAGTAGCAAAAGGGGCGATGTAATGCGCGTGTTGAAATTGCTAGTAAAACATGGTGCTGATAGCAATATTCTTTACGAAAGTCACCCACATATTGGTACAAACAAACTTCCACAAATTATTACTGCTATTAGAGAAACCATTATTAGCTGTGGTGGTGAAGTACACTTTAATTCAAAGCTGACGGATATTGAAATCGAAAACAATAAAGTAAAAAGCATTACAATAAATCAAGATTCGAAATTTAAGGTTCAAAATTTAATTCTAGCTACGGGTCATTCGGCCAGAGATGTTTTTGAATTACTACATAAAAAACACATTTTAATTGAGGCTAAGCCTTTTGCCTTAGGCGTTAGGATAGAACACCCACAAGATTTGATTGACAAAATACAATACAAATGCAATTGCAAGTGCAGTGAATACCTACCTGCTAGTAGCTATTCGTTGGTACAACA
>RGVD01000261.1 GCA_010027395.1 Bacteroidota bacterium | reverse complement strand
CGAATTGAGACATTGTAATTACATCCATATAACCTTCGGTCATAACTATTGGTTCATTTTTATTTTTTATTTTAGCTTGCTTAGCTTTGGCAAAATTAAAAAGAGTTTCTCGTTTTTTAAAAAAATCACTTTCGGCAGAATTAATGTATTTTGCGGCATCTGATTTACCGATAATTCTTCCGCCAAAGCCAATTGTACGCCCTTGACTATCTTTAATTGGCACAATCACTCTACCTTCAAAAAAATCGTAATGCGACGTCCCGTGTTCTCTAATTATTCCAGATTGTAAAATCTCTTGTTTTGTATATTTTAAATCCATTAAATATTTATAAAGCTGATTCTTTAACGGTATTGAAAAACCTATTTCAAAATCGGTAATTGTTTCAAGTTTTAGTTTTCTATTTTTAGTTATATAAGCTTTGATACCATAATCTGTTGATATTTTTTGCACCGCTTCAACAAAAGAAATCCCGTGATATTCTTGGGTAAATTTTATAATATCGCCTGTTGCATGACAGCCAAAGCAATAATAAAATTCATCGTTAACTGTAAAGGAGGGTGTTTTTTCTTTGTGAAAAGGGCAGAGGCCTAAGTTTTTATTACCACGCTGCGTCAATTTGACATATTTACCAATTAAATCAACAGCGGAAACCAAGTTTTTAAGATTTGATAATGTGTTGTTTGCATTGTTTTTCATTCTCATTTAACTATATTCGCCCTTCGTCATCATTGTTTTCACCATAAAAACCTTTGTTCATCCCATCTTTTATCTTTGAAGGATCTAAATTTTTATCAACCCAGTTGGATGCTTTGTTAATTTTTTTGTCAAAACCATCCATAGTTTTGCCAATTTCGTTACCAAAATTATCAATCTTTCTTTCAACTGCATTTTTAAACTCATTTGGTGCATTTTTTACCCTTTCCACGGTATCATTTGCAAAATTTTTAGCAGAATTTGCAATATTCTGAGGTGCATTCTTAACTGCATTTAAGGCGTTATTTGCTGTATTTTTAGCAGAATTTGCAATATTCTGAGGTGCATTTTTTACGCTAGTCCAAGCATCATTTGCTGCATTTTTAATATTACCTGGTGTGTCATTAAGTGTCTTTAAAGTTTTGCCAAGCCCGCTACCAAGTCTTTCTGCAAGTCCTCGATCGTCTTTTGGTATACTAGGAGATCCGGAAGAACCAGGACTTGGGTTTGGTTGTGGATTTGGATCGCCACCACCAGATGAATCAGATGCAGGATTTTTTCCTTTATCTGTAGCCAAATATGTAAGTAATCTATTAGGTTTATTGTCAGAGCCTTTTGATATGTCAGACGTGCTGATACCCTGACCAAGTAACGCCTTTGAACCTTGTGTGCCAATACCCATTCTATTAACTAAAATATCTCCACCTGGTATTTTAGATACAAGACCCTCTGCCATAGCCACAGGTGCCATTATACCAGAAACAGCAGCGCCTCTAACAGCGCCAGAGGCCATATCAAGATACGGAGAAACAGCATCTCCAAGTTCCATACCACCTTTTCCTCCAACCAACGGAGATTGTATGAACTTTTCCATCAAAGCAACTATTAGCAACAATAGAATTACTTTTGAAGCGCTTGGTATTGAATTATCATAAGTTTGTAACAATCCATTTACATTACCAATTTGGAATGCAATTGCTTCTGGCAATGCATTGCTCGCGACCTTCCACCAACCAAGTATTGTAACATTAATTACTGGTAATGTAATGATTGATTTAAAACAAACCTTGAAATACAGAAGACCATCTATTGCGCCCAAATAAAGCACACTAAATATCGCCATTGCTGAGAACAAATAGGCCTGAGAAGCTATCATTCCAATAATTGTGTTTTTCCAAGTATCAAAATATTGCTTTGTTTCTTTGAACATAAGCATCAAGAAAAATATAGGCCCAAGGCAAAACCAAAAAGATGACATAATAATTGTAGAAATATACATGGCAAATGCTTTAACCGCAGTAATCATGTATAGGAACATTGATGCCACAATGATAATAAATATAATCCATCCATACCAAAAACTAAATAGCAATGCAGAAGCTCTAATCCAAACCGTTCTGTTTAAGAAAGTTGCATCTAAAACTTGATCTAATGGACCAAATAAATTTGTACCGCTGTTTGTGTCTTGCGGCATTACAATGCCAGCAATTAATGTATTAAGACCTTCGGTAAATCTAACATAGAATTCTATAATAAAATGCTGATAATAGTTCCAACTCAAAGGCGAACAGAACATCAGCACCAACGCAATTGATATTATTTGCTCACTGAGTCCTTTGATTGATATTGATTCCAATCCCATTATGATTTTAAATCCAATAACAGTTATATAAAGGATTATAGCTATGTAAAAAAGAACAATAATGCTCAGGTTTCTTGTTATAAATGTTACCAACTGGTATATTAATCCATTTGGCCAATCGTATGTGTTTACGCATTTTTGCACAATGCTTACATTTGAATTTGCATTGTTAATATTATTGATCGCGTTGTTTGCATTTTGTATTGGTGTATTATTGGTATTGGTCGGTGCGGTGTAAGAATTATATGCACATGATCTGTTCACAGTACATGTGCTCATTTGATATATTGAAGAGTTCGTAATATTGGATGAAGATATTCTTGTTGATGGATTTGGGTTAAAAGATGAAACATCGCAAATTTTAACAACATCTGAAGGATTTGATGTAAAGTTAATATCATTGTTAGGAGTCTGGGTTTGGCAAGCAATATATGTTGTTGCATCGCAATAAAAATTATTATTTGTTGTTGCAGTGCAATTATGACCAACTTGACTTGCGGTATTTAAAGATAATAACGTTCCAGAAAAAACAGGTCTGTTACAAGTAACACAACCAGGATCTTTAACATCTGGTATACAATAAGAAGATTGTATTAAAGATGATCCAGAAGCCACGTCATTACCAATTTTTGAACAGTTAGCTGCAGAATTGATAGAATCAGAAGCTCCGCTATTCACAGCCTGATCAGCACCTTGCATTACATATATTGGAACAACAACTTGTGACTGAGTTGCGGTTCCGCTTGAACCTGGAAAACACTCTCTTGCAATGTCGCAAGTTTGCATCCCAAGTGTACTTGTGGAACAATTAGAATACGATTTATATGGCAATCCGGTATTGCAAAGAGGCATGATATTTCCCGGTAACATATCATTGTTTTTGATATATCCATAAGGATAAGGGGTTGTGATTGTTTGCGATGTTTTAGTCCAA
>RGVD01000027.1 GCA_010027395.1 Bacteroidota bacterium | reverse complement strand
GACGTTGCATGCAACGTCTCCGTTACCCGCAGGTTTCCCCGTTTTCGACAATGCAGAATTAGTAGTAGGTATCTGTGCAAAAGGCTGTGCCGAATACACACGTAAACAATTAGATGAATTAACCGATTTTGTTAAACGCCCACAAATTGGTGCAAGCGGACTGGTATATGCTAGGGTGAATGCTGATGGAAGCATTAAATCATCTGTAGATAAATTTTATGATGAAGCTACCCTAAAAACATGGTGACCTGATGCTAATAATGGCAGGACAGGCAGATAAAACCCGCAAAGCACTGAGCGAACTAAGGCTTGAAATGGGCACACGATTAGGTCTAAGAAACAATGACACCTATTCATGTTTGTGGGTTACCGATTTTCCTTTGTTAGAGTTTAACGAAGAAGAAAACCGTTGGTTTGCAATGCACCATCCTTTTACTGCGCCTAAGCCAGAAGATATTCCATTGCTTGAGACAAACCTAGGTGCAGTGAGAGCCAATGCTTATGATATGGTAATTAATGGTGTAGAAGTTGGCGGTGGTTCCATACGTATTTTCAATAAAGAATTGCAAGCTAAAATGTTTAACATACTTGGATTTACAGCTGAAGAAGCGCAAGCACAGTTTGGCTTTTTGATGAATGCATTTGAATTTGGCGCACCTCCTCATGGTGGTATTGCATTTGGTTTTGATAGGTTGTGCAGTTTGTTTGGTGGAGAAAGTATTATACGTGATTTTATTGCCTTCCCTAAAAACAATAGCGGCCGCGATGTGATGATAGATGCACCAAGCGAAATAGATGCCAAGCAAAAGAAAGAGTTAGGTTTGTAGTTTAATTGAAAATCAAATAAATTCGTGTATGCAAAATCTCGAAAAATATATATCCATTAATCCCGAAATACGTTTTGGCAAACCATGTATTAATGGAACACGTATAGCTGTTGTAGATATTTTGCAATGGCTTGCATCTGGCATGACACATCAGCAAATAATTGACGATTTCCCATCCATAAAAGAAGAACATATTTTGGCTGCTTTGTCATTTGCCTCGCATCGAGAAGAACTCATAAAATATGTTGCAGCTGATCGATGAAACTGCTAATTGATGAAAATATATCATGGAGGATAGTAAAACCATTACTTGAATTTTATCCAGATTCAATTCATGTAAATAAAACTAATCTTGAACAACCTTCTAAGGATACCTTGATTTGGGAATATGCCAAGAAGAATAATTTTATTATTGTTACCAATGATGAAGATTTTATTGATTTATTAACTTTAAAAGGATTTCCTCCTAAGGTAATTCTTTTTAAAACAGGAAATCAATCAACTGATTATTTAATTCAAAAATTGGTTGCATACAAACAAGCTATTATTGAACTTGAACATCAAGATGTTTATGGTCTGATTGAAATCTTTTAAAATTTAATTTTGTATCATATACTACTTGTTAAATTAGACTAGGTTTTTTATAGATGCACCAAGTGAAATAGATGCCAAGCAAAAGAAAGAGTTGGGGTTGTAGAAATGATTGATCGCAAGAAACGTAAATTAGATTAGCACAAGCGAACCAAGCTATAACAAAACATAACGATTGCGCCAGCAAGGGAATATTTAGATAATACAAAAAAGATCGACAAATTAGATTGTCGACCTCTTGGTTTTGTTAGTTTAATGATTCCTATTTCTTCGTTGCAAACACATCATATCTGTATACTTTGAGCGGGCCATCAGTAAAATCAATATTATAGAAAAAAACTTTTGTAGATTCCATAAAACCAAATTGTGTTTTGTTGATTTTATTTTTGTGTTAACTGGCTGTATTTAATGCCAAGGATTTGATCATTAATTGAACGTATATTGAATACCACCGTTAAATAAGCCATTGTATCCATATCCTAGTTCTGCGAATGCACCTAGTTTTGAAGTTTTGGTAAATCTGCCCTTAAAACCTATTGCAGTTATATGATAAGCAAGGCCTTCTGAAATGTCTGAATTTATTTTTGCGAGCTCTTTATTACCTGATATTACCTCCAATTCTGCATTCAGCGTATATGTGCCTGCAGATAACCCTGAATAAAGGACAAATGCTCCATTTTGATTATCATACCAACTGTAGTTTAATTGTGATAAAAAGGTTGAAAAGGTAAAGTTTGTTTTAAATGAAACATTATCAGTTCCGTTATCTATTGTAACTTTGCCTGTAGAGGCACTCTGGTTGGTGTAAGCTAAGCCAATTGTTAATTTATCGCTAAGGTGAAATTGGTATCCAATAATATATGGTCCAAATGAATTGGAGGCTCCCTCTCCAATACTACTTAATTTATTTGCAAAAGTATTTGAAGCCCCAACTCCGAAAAATAAACTCATATTACCTTTTGTGTATACCTGAGCTGAAGTAAATTGGCCGATTCCTGCAAATAAAAGGATAGATAGTAATTGTTTTTTCATATTTTTTATTACAAAACTATGTCCTGCTGAGGTTCAGATTACTACTTTCATCCCAAAAACATGTTTGAATTTCCATAATACTACTGTGACTTTCCTAACCAAACAATGTAGTATTTTTAAACCAGGCTATCAGTTTGTTTTTTGCTCGGTCGGTTATGGATACAATAATCTGACCGGTTAGTTCTAAAGAATTGCCTTGCTGTTTGATAAATCGCCTAACATGTGTAGGATTAATTAACCACGATCGATGAACCCTAAAGAAACCCTCAGGTGTAAGCAATCTATCCATCCAAGCCAATGGCTTGCTTATTATGATTTTCCCGGCTTCATGTGTAAAAATTACGCAATAGCTTCGCTCAGCCTGAATCGCAATAATATCTTTAAGTTTCACTATCATCTGTCCATTTGATACTGGCAATGCAATGGATTCTATTGCACTTCTGCTTAAGTCTTCCAGCATCAGTTTATAAGGGTTAACAGAAGCTGACTGATGAATTCTTCTACGTTGTAATGCAATTTCTATACTTTCTTTCAATCTTTTATTAGAATATGGCTTCATGATATAATCAACCGCATAAAACTCAAATGCCTTGATTGCAAAATTCTGATTACCTGTGATAAATAGGAATTGCTTGCCCTCCAGCGATATATCCTTTAAAGCATTAAATATCGTAACACCATTAATTACGATATCCAAAATGGCCAAATCAAAATCGTTTTTCTTTAGTGCTTTCGTGGCAGCTTCTATATCTCTGAGTCCAACTACCTCAAATTCGCTAAACTCCTTCCTAAAAAAATTAATTAAACCCGATAACTGCTCAGGTTCGTCCTCTATAATTAATACCTTCATGTTGTTCTAGCAATATTTAATAACAGTTTGTTTTGTTTAACGGAGATAGCATCAAGATAGCTGCATCCATAATAATAGTTAAAATAGCTCACTCTATTAATCAAATAAAACAAACCATGGGCTTTTTTTGGCTTTCTAATCACCAGTCTTTCAGGGACCTTATATCCTGATAAGGAAATCTGAAGATGATGATTATTGTTACTATTTGCTAATACTTCAATTTCATGCTCTTTATTATCGTTCAAGCCATGCTTGAGCGCATTTTCAATCAATATTCCAATAGTATATGGTGGAATTCTACTTTCCATCAGCGTAGCAGGAATCCCATATTTTAGCTTTACCTGCTTTTTATGTTGACAGCAAAATGCAGCAACAAGATTTTCGCAACATGTTAATTCATCCTCAAGAGAAATCGACATTTTTTGGCTGTGTTGGTATCCAAATCGGATAATACTGCCAACTTTTTCAAGATAATACTGCAGGTTATTTTTATTATCTAGATATACTGCATGTTGTAATAAGTTATTTATGGTGTGCTCTGAAATCAGTTTGCCATTAAATAGATATTTAAGTTTATTGTTAAATTCAATTAGCAGCATGATGGTAATAAAAAGCGATAAAACGATGATTACTGAATTGTTGAATACATGAGTTGTTTCCATACCTGTTTTTTCGAATTAAGTTTAATTAAAATTATTTGACATTATCAATATCCTAAAACACCATTTCACTTTCCGAATGAAAAATAAATTATTGAATTGAACTAAATAGCATTATAGCTAATTTCATGCCACCGGGACTGCAAAGCATTAAGTGAGCTTAAACTTGAATTGGGTAAACGATTGGGATTAAGTAACAATGATAACTATTCATGTTCGAGGGTAACTGATTTTCCATTGTTAAAATTTAACGAAGTGGAAAACCGCTAGTTTGCTATGCCAAAATGCTTGCGCGAGCGTTGTGTGAAGATGTGGCGTGGCTCGCTCGTGCCATCTTCCAATTTTGTTTTTGGTCGGGAGACACAACAACGAAGAGTCTTGTAGTGATGTCGGGTGTTTCCACCCGACTGTTGTAAAGCAAAAAAAAGTCGGGAAGTAACTACCGACATTTTAGTTTATTATTATTTTAATAAAGTTGTTTCAACTATTTCCCATCAATAATCATAGGGTTATTTCCTTTACCCAACACAATAATTTTAGCATTAGGAGATTTAGCAAGCTCTAAATTAGCTTTGATGCTTTCGTACTGCAATTGTTTGTCACTAAGACCTGTAGAAATAATACGCTGGTAGTCTGCAATACCTTGTGCTTCCACACGTTTGCGTTCAGCCTCTTGCTTCTCTTTTTGCAATACAAACTGCATTTTCTGCGCATCTTGTTCTGCATTAATTTTAGACTCAATAGTGGCTTTTACGGATGCTGGTAAAGTAATATTACGAACCAATAGTTGTTCCAATATCAATCCGCGGTTTTTAAAATCTTTTTCGATGCTATTAAAAATGCGTGTTTGGAACTCATCACGTTTTACAGAGTATAATGATACTGCATCATAGTAAACTGAATTGTCTCTAATTTTGGTTCTAGTTAATGGACGTACAATTTTATCGTTGTAGTCTAAACCTGTTTCTTTTAACAAACGAGGTGCCTCAGTGGGCACAACACGGTACAATACGGTTAAGTCAATAGTTACCTCAAGTCCATCTGCTGTTAGCACTCTGATAGCATCATCACCTGCTTTTTGCCCTTCATCATGAATGCCACTCATAGTATAGTTTTGGGTTTTAGTATCTATGGTTTTCACATCTATCATGGGGTTGATGAAACTTAAACCAGAGGTAAGAATATCATCATCTATTTTACCGAAAAGGGATTTAACGCCTATTTGTCCCGCATCAATTTGTTTAAAACATGAAGTTACAACACCCGCTATAATAATGGCGATAGAGGCAACCCTAGCGGCAGTTACAAATTGAGTAAGGGGATTGTTTTTGTTGATAGCGCTTGACACAGCAAGCAATACCAAACCAATAATGATTAGAAACATAGTTTTATATTTTCAGCAAATATATGGCTTCTTGAAATGGAATAGGAATAATAAACAGAAGCATCAAAAATTGTTTTCGATGCTTCTGTATGTGACAAAAAGCTATATTTTTACTCTGAAACATACCCAAATGTTTCTGCCTGCAGCACTTACTCCTGATGCAAAAACACGGTATTGAGTATCCATAAGATTGTCAATTCCAATTTGTAGTTGGGTTCTACCTATTTTGTCAAGTGTATATTGGGCTTTTAAGTTTAGTGTATACCAAGCAGGAGATCCTTTCGGTGTAGCATATACTTGGTTGTCCTCACCAGCTAAATTAAAATCTTCAATACGCTTCCAACCATGGTAAATTGAACTTCCTTCAATAGATAGTTTTTTTAGATGGTAGGTGATAGCCGTTCTGCCAAACATCGGTGGGATATGGTCTAATGGAGTTTCAGCCGTATTAGTTTTGATCCTTCCATAAGTAAAGTTTAGGCTTGAATTGAAAGATTGTAAGTTATATCCATGAATGTATGCTTCTTGTGCATTTTGATGGCTATATACTTTTGTGTTTTTACCGCTGTATACCGCAGAATCCAAACCATTTAATTTACTTGGTAATTGTATGATGGCATCTTGAATTTGAGTGTAAAACAACGAGGCTTCTAGTTTCACTTTTTTGCTTATCAATGTGCTAAACCCTAATTCGAAATTATTCGTTCTTTCTGGTTTCAAATCTGGATTTGGAGTGATTAGAGCCTCTCCAGCTTTACTATCGAATACCTTGTTAATATCATCTACATTGGGAGCCCTAAATGCGGTGGATGCATTAGCATATAGTTTAAGTTGTTTAATGGGATTGAAGACAATACCTAGGTTTCCATTTAAAGCTGTATTGTATTGAGTGAGGGTATTGCTTAGGAAAGGATAAAAAGTTTTATCATTAAAAGTGGAGTTCAAACCCACATAATTAAATCGCAATCCATCGCTGATAACAAACTTTTTGCCCATTTCCCATGAATGACTTATGAATGCCGCCAAATAACTCATGCTACTACCGCCATCTGGGTAACGGGTTGAAATGGCTGAGTTAGCCAGAATTGTATTGTCCATCGATACCATATCTTATTTCATGAGTAAAATTATTACTTTGTTTTATTGATTTGAGAACATCCAAATTAAGTGACAATACATTTACTGCCTCGTTACGTTTGTTTAAAACAAAGGCCTGCCAGTTTCTATCATTCCTGCTTTCTTCTATGTATTGGTATGCTAACGTGAGTTTATATTTGTCAGCCATTTTTTTATTAAGCACAGTATTTAGTTGATAAGATGCTAATGTTCTTAACTCTGGTCCATAGTACCACTCAGCACTGCGATAGTTTTTTCCTTTCCACTCATTCAATCTATCGTATCTGGGCACATTACCCGTGTTAGAGATTTGGAAATTAAATATATGTTGCTGTGTTTCCTTTGCTTGATAAAGTGCTTTGTACATGGCGTCATATTGGTAATAGGCTGTGCCTAATTGAACCAATGGGTCACTGTTTTTCGTCATTGTGTCTCTATTATTGATGCGAGTAGCAAAATAATTACGCTGGTAAATTGTATCCCCGTCTACATTATCTTTATTGCCGCCTTGTTTCAAATCGCCAAAAGAACTGTAAGTTAAACTTATAACATGAGCCCACTTTTTAGAGCCCAAATTTACATCGTAGTGAAAGGTTGATTCATTATTTACCGAGCCATATCTGTAATAAGAATTATGCAAGGTTTTGTTAAGTTTTGGCTTCATGGTTTCAAAATACATCACGCCTCCAAGAGCGTCACTGCCATAAATAACGCTACCACCGCCAAAGAGAATCTCTGCTTTGGATAACATATTTTGATCAATTCTTAACGCATTTTGAAGGTGTCCACCACGGTATATGGCATTGTTCATTCTAATTCCGTCAATTACTAAAAGAACCTTGTTAGCTTCAAGACCTCTTAGTACTGGGCTGCCTCCTCCTTGTTGGCTTTTTTGAACAAATACATTGCCACTTTGTTCTAATAAATCGGCTGTATTTTGTCTGTTTTGAAAACCAATATTTCTCTGGCTTATGGTCTGTATTTGTCTTGGAACATCCTTATTGTTTTCTTGAAAACGATTTGCAGATATAACTACTTCATCCATTTTTAAGCTGGAAGGGTATAGGTAAATATCAATGTTTTCATTATCCTTTATATTCTCAATTTTTTTTGTGAGACTTATATAATCAGGATGCGAAAAAGTATAGGTGTTTTCATTGGCTTTGCTGTATGTAAAGCCTGTGATTGTTTGATTGGTTGTTTTGTCAAATAGGCGAAAATTCTGAGCATAACTAGCAGATGTCATAATGCTGACAACTAACAATATGCTCCATATTGTAATTTTATTCATAAAATGTTTGATTAAAAATTGAAAATGTAAAAGTTCTTATTTCGATAAAGAACTAAACTTCTGGGGGAGGAGAATTATTTTCAATTGATAAATCTAATAGAGAATAAAAGCCTATTGGATAAGTATGAAGGAATGAAATATCTTCTGTAAAGCTAATTGGTTGGAGAATGGCTGTTATAGGATTGAAGAGCCTCTTGGCAATGTTCTTTGAGCTTTGCTTGCATTTGGCGATGCATTTATTAAGCTCATTGTCATCAGCAGAGTTAATACATTCTTCTTCAAAATCGTTAATACAGTAGTAACTTATTTTTCCTGCTTTCAATTGGTATGAGATGACATCAAACATTTTACCGTTTAACTCAAATTCATGTTCAATGTATCCATCATAAGGCTTGGTGATTTTTGTTAAACTATTCAATGGCATGGTCTTGGCCATTTCTTCAATTTTCTCAGACATTAATGCCTTCCATCCGATATACAAAATAGTAGTTCCAATGCCATTGAATAGCACAAGGAGAAGAAAACAAATAGCAATGTATTGCTTTATGACAAGTTTCATTATTTCTATCTTGTTCAAAAGTTATAATCCACTTGCTAAAATATCAGCTATATGAAGTACTTTTAGTTTGATGTTTTTTGTTTTGATATAACTTTCAAGGTGCAACAAACATGAGTAGTCACAAGATACAACATAATCAGCGCCTGTAGCCAAAATATCATCTATTTTATCTTTGGCCAATGCCACCGAAAGTTCAGAATAATTGGTTGAAAAAGTACCCCCAAATCCGCAGCATTGCTCTTGGTTTTTTAATTCAACGATTTCAATGCCTTCCACTTTTTCGAGTAACAATCGAGGTTGACTTTTTATGTTGCATTCATTGCATGCGGTGCAGGTATCCATAAAAGCCACTTTCCCTTCAAACTTTGAACCTAGCTCAGTTATTTTAAGAACATCCACTAAAAACTCACTCAATTCAAAAGTCTTTTTTTGAAGCTGTCTAAATTTATTATGAAATGAAGAATTTTGGAATAACAAATCATAAGAATTTCTAATCATTCCAACACAAGCCGATGACCCACAAACCAAGTTTCTATCTAAATTTACTTCACTTAAAAGTTTTTCACCCACTTCTCTTGCATCGTCCCAATAACCAGCATTGAAGGCAGGTAAACCACAACAAGTTTGTTCGGTATTATAATTAACCACACAGCCTGCTTTTTCTAACACCTTTATCATGTTTAAGGCAGTTTGGGGTCTAAACTGATCTATAAAACAAGGTATAAAAATATCAATCTTCATCTAAACCTAATCGTTGTTTGTTTTAAAATTTTTTATCTGAATCATCCAAATCAATCCTATTACAAAATATATTGCCAAAGCTATAATGGAGGTCCGCATGTTATGTGTAATCCTAATAAATAAACCATAACTAGAAGTGCCTAATACTATAGCCACTTTTTCAGCCACATCAAAAAAGCTGAAGAACGAAGTGGTATCAGTGGTTCCTTCAGGAATTAGTTTAGCATAGGTTGAACGGAAAAGTGATTGAATGCCTCCCATCACTATACCTACCAGACCGCCTAGAGCAAGGAAAGTATTTTGTGTTTTAACTTGGTAAGCAATTATGCAAATGAGTATCCACACTAAAATCATAAAAACTATGGTGTAAATATTTCCAAATTTGGCTGAAACACGTGCGAAGGTCCAAGCTCCTAAAATGGCTATCAATTGAATGATAAGAATGGTTCCAATCAAAACTTCTGTGGGTAGGTGCAACTCTTCTTCTCCAAATAAGCTTGCTACATACATAACAGTTTGTAAACCCATACTGGTAAAGAAAAACCCGAGTAAAAACTTTTTCATTTTAGGTTGGTGCTTCAATTGCATCCAAACTTTTTTCAATTCTTCAAAACCCTTGCTAAACAGGTTTCCATCATATACTTTATTGGATAATACTTCTGGAACATGCTTGAAAGTTATTTGTGCAAATCCAGCCCACCAAAGACCCACAGATACAAATGATAGACGAGTGGCAATACCAGAAAAATAAGACTTAGACATTTCTGTTGCTTGCTCCAAATTGAGTGCTGCATTTTCACTCATGTAATGCATGGCTTTTGCTTGGATAGGGAAAAACAAATGAGGCTTCATGATGGTAACCAAATTGATGATTAACAAGATAACACTGCCCAAATAACCCATTGAAAATCCTCTTGCACTCACTTTGTCAAGCATGTCTTCACTCGCTATTTCAGGTAAGAAGGCATTATAGAATACCAAACTTCCGGCAAAGCCCACTAAACTTAATAAGAAGAATATTACTCCTAATTCAATCGTGTAGGAAGTAAAAAAATACATGCCAATGCAACTGGCCGAGCCCATGTAGCAGAATGTTTTTAGGAAAAACTTCTTGTTTTGTTTAAAATCTGCAATACCTGATAATAAGGGACTAATAAATGCTACCAAAAGAAAGCCAGCAGATACCACAAATGAATATAACTCAGGACCTATAACACGAAGACCAAAAATATCTAGGTAATATATATCGCCCTGGGCAGTGCCTTGAGCGATACTGGCTGCTTTACACATTTTGGAGAAATAAATAGGAAAAATGGCTGTAGCAATGGTAAGCGAGAAAACCGAATTCGCCCAATCATACATGGTCCAAGCCCTGATTACTTTTTTGTCATTTAATGGGTGTTTCATTAGTTGCAAGTAATGAAAATTATTTAATCACTCACAAATTATTTCTTAACCAAGGTGCTTTCCCAAATTTCAGCTTTAAAGCCAAGTAGCAAATCCTTCCCAAATTCTAGAACGGGTCGTTTTATCATGGAGTTGTTTTTCATTATCAATTCAGTGGCTTTATCTTTATCTGAAATACTTGCTTTTTCGGTTTCGCTAAGATTTTTATAGGTGGTGCCTTTGGTATTGATAATTTGATCCATGGGTAAATGTTTCAACCATTCTTCAATCTTCTTTTTGCTAATACCCTCTGTTTTATAATCATGGAAAGTATATTCAAAACCATTTTCATTCAGCCATGTGAAGGCCTTTTTCATGGTATCGCAATTTTTTATGCCGTAAATGATCATTCTTCTCTAATTTGTAGTTTTCAAACATACTATCAAAAGTATTAAATTCATTAATTTATATTGCCACCAAACAACAAGGAATGATTAATAAAAAAATTATTTTGGCTTCTAAGTCGCCACGCAGACAAGAACTCATAAAAGGATTGGAATTGGAATATGAGGTGTTTACTTACGAAGTGGATGAAAGTTTTCCTGATAATCTTAAAGCGGATGCCATTGCTACTTATTTGGCTGAAAAAAAAGCTGATGCCTATCCTAATCCAATAAATAATAATGAAGTTTTGCTAACAGCCGATACCATAGTTTGGGTGAATAACCATGTGCTTAACAAACCAGCTGATGCTCAAGAGTCATTCATAATGCTAAGAGAGATTTGCGGCACCAAGCATGAAGTCTTTACAGGAGTTTGTTTAAAAACCAATCACTCAAAAGAAATCCTTTTTGATAAGAGCGAGGTATTTATCAAAAACATTTCGGATGATGAGATTTGGCATTATATCAATCATTATAAACCCTTTGATAAAGCAGGAAGCTATGGCATTCAAGATTGGTTTGGATACACAGCAGTAGAAAAAATAAATGGTTGTTTTTATAACGTGATGGGATTGCCTGTTGCCAAGATTTATAATAAACTAAAATTGATTTAATTTTTGTTTAAAATTAATCTTAAACCAAAAAAGTATTTGAAATTAATTTTAAGGAATTGTTAATATCAGATTAGTAAGAAATTTTCAAATTAAAAAAGCCGATTCATTGTTTGAATCGGCTTTAATTAATTCCCCTTGCCTCTATCCTATTACTCCTAAAAAAATTACTTCACTTCTTCGTAGGTAGCGTCTTGGGTATTAGCATCACCCGAAGGGTTTGCGTTAGCAGCATCTGCTGCAGGTTCACCCGCTCCTTGTGTAGCATTGTATAAATCTTGACTTGCTTCTTGCCAAGCCGCATTTAAGGCATTCATAGAAGAATCAATTCTAGCTAAATCTTTAGAAGCATGCGCTTCTTTCAAATCTTTCAAGCCATTTTCAATAATGGTTTTCTTGTCAGCGGGTAATTTATCGCCATACTCTGTCAATTGTTTTTCAGTTTGGAAGATTAAGCTATCAGCCATGTTTACTTTTTCAGCTTCTTCTTTTGCTAATCTATCTGCTTCAGCATTGGTTTCAGCTTCGCGTTTCATGCGCTCAATGTCTGCATCGCTCAATCCAGATGATGCTTCGATACGGATTTTTTGCTCTTTTCCTGTTCCTTTGTCTTTAGCACTTACATGCAAGATACCATTGGCGTCAATATCAAAAACAACTTCAACCTGAGGCACACCGCGTGGTGCAGGAGGAATACCATCTAAGTGGAAACGACCTAATGAACGGTTTTGATTTGCCATTGGGCGCTCGCCTTGCAATACATGTATTTCAACACTTGGTTGGTTATCGCTAGCAGTACTAAATGTTTCAGATTTCTTAGTTGGAATGGTTGTGTTTGATTCGATTAATCTTGTAAACACACCACCCATGGTTTCGATACCTAAACTAAGTGGAGTTACATCTAACAACAATACATCTTTTACTTCACCTGTTAAAACACCACCTTGAATTGCAGCTCCTAAAGCTACTACTTCATCAGGATTAACACCTTTAGAGGCAGCTTTTCCAAAGAATTTTTCCACCGCTTCTTGAATAGCAGGAATACGAGTTGAACCACCTACTAAAATAATTTCATTGATATCGTTGATGGTTAAACCTGCATTTTTCAATGCTGATTTACAAGGCTCAATGGTACGTTTGATAAGGCTATCAGCCAATTGCTCAAACTTAGCACGGGTTAAAGTTTTAACTAAATGTTTTGGAATACCATCTACAGGGATGATATAAGGCAAATTGATTTCAGTTTGCGTACTGCTTGACAATTCAATCTTAGCTTTTTCAGCAGCTTCTTTCAAGCGTTGCAAAGCCATTGGATCTTTACGCAAGTCAACACCTTCGTCTGATTTAAATTCATCAGCCATCCAATCGATAATCACTTGGTCAAAATCGTCTCCTCCTAAGTGAGTATCACCATCTGTACTTTTTACTTCAAATACACCGTCACCTAATTCAAGTACAGATACATCATGCGTTCCTCCACCGCAGTCGAAAACTACAATTTTTGAATCATGGTGTTTTTTATCTAAACCATAAGCCAAAGCCGCAGCTGTAGGCTCATTAATAATACGTTTAACAGTTAAGCCTGCAATTTCGCCCGCTTCTTTGGTGGCCTGACGTTGTGCATCGTTAAAGTATGCCGGAACTGTGATTACCGCTTCTTTCACTTCATAACCTAAGTAATCTTCAGCTGTTTTCTTCATTTTTTGAAGAATCATGGCTGATATTTCTTGTGGAGAATATAATCTTCCATCAATATCTACACGTGGCGTATTGTTATCGCCTTTTTTAACAGTGTAAGACATTCTACTGATTTCAGTTGCCACCTGATCGAAGGTGTTACCCATAAATCTTTTGATAGAAGAAAGGGTGTTTTTTGGATTTGTAACAGCTTGACGTTTGGCAGGGTCACCAATTTTACGTTCGCCATCTTTAATAAAAGCTACAATAGAGGGTGTTGTTCTACGTCCCTCACTGTTAGCAATAACCACTGGCTCATTGCCCTCCATAACGGCAACGCATGAGTTGGTTGTTCCTAAGTCTATTCCTATAATTTTGCTCATAATTTTTCTTTACAATGAGTCAGCAATGATAATACCATCTTGTCAGACTTAAGAAGTGGAAGGAACATTAAAAGGCCTACATACTCATATAAACTAAGTAAACAATAGCAAAGATTAAGGCTAGTTTAACTAAATTAAACATGGTTTTGATAAGCATAGATACATAGGCCAAGATGGTAATCACAAGAAAAACAAGACCAATGCCAAGCATCTCATTTTGATAGGAATTCAAAAAGTCAATCTGAGCAGTGTGCATGGCTTTGCTCAAAAAATGACCAAATGGGTATGAGGGCTTATTTCCCATCCACTTGACTTGGGCATATTCATAAAATGCCCTACCACTTATAATCGGGGCAATTAGCATCAGCAACACCCCAAGGGCCTTAAAAAGCAATTTCAACATAGTTTGAATTTGCTATTTTTTATCAATCATCTTGTACAATTCGTCAAGTTTTGGCGAAAGGATAATCTCTGTTCTGCGGTTTTTAGCACGACCTTCAGGTGTGTCGTTGCTCACTTTAGGCATATACTCCCCACGACCAGCAGCAGTAAGACGTTTTGCATTCACCTTATTTTCATCGCTCAAAAGCCTAACAATATTGCTAGCACGTGCAGTACTTAAGTCCCAATTGTCGTCAAACTTATCGGTTTTAATTGGTTTGTTGTCGGTATGACCTTCGATAAGCACATCAATCTCAGGGTTTTTATTTAAGATCTCAGCCACTTTTTTTATGGCATCTTTACCTTTTTCCTCTACATCAGCGCTACCTGATTTGAATAATAACTTATCAGATAAAGAAACATATACTTTACCATTTTTCATTTCCACTGTTAGTTCGTCCGAGTTGAAGCTCAACAAAGCTCTTTTCACAATGTCATTCAAGGCATTGGTAATGGAGTCTTGTCTGCGGATATAAGCCTCTAATTCTGCTAATCTTTTTTCGCGTTGCGCCAATTCTTCACCTTTTTGCTTCAATGCCATATTTAGCTGCTCAGTTTTACTCAATGATGATTTTAACAAATCGGTATATCGATTGTTCATCTCAGCATAATCCACTTGTAAGCCTTTGTGTTTTCTATCCAAATCATTGTAGCGGGTGGTCAAATCATTAAACTCGCTGGTTAATTTACGATATGCAATGCCTCGATCAGTAGTATCCTTTGCGTATTGAATAGTTAAGTCATACAAAGAATCACGTTGTGACGTAGATTTTTTTAACCTATCACTCATAAATAAGTTATGAGATTTTTGTTTGAACCCTTTTGGCTCTTTATAAGCCCCCTTAGGCTCGCCTATTTGTGCTAACAAGTTATTGCTTATAACCAGGGTCAAAACAAATGTTAAAATGTGTTTCATAATAATATAAAATTAGAATTGCAAATTTTTGAATATTAAGGAGAATAACATCATTGTTTTATACAGCACTTATGTGGAATGAACATATTTAACTACTATTCTGTATTTCGATAATTTTTTATATTTCGACCATATTAGAGAGCCTATGAAAAAGCTTATTATACAAATGACCTGCATAATATTGTTGTCAAGTTGTGGTGGTATGTTTAGCAACAAAAGTTATTTGCAGACTAGAGTAAATTTTTATTCAGCCTACAGAAGCGGCAATTATTCATTGGCATTGAATGAGCTAGATAAAATTAAATACATAAGAGCAAAAGGCAACAAACAATTATACTTGTTAGAGAGAGGCAGGCTACTTCAACTAATGGGAGAAAATGAAAAAGCAGCAAAAATATTAAATAATGCTGATGAATTAGCTGAAGGTTGGTCGAATATTAGGCCAAACTCATCTGTTGGAGTAACAAATTTCTCAAACTTAAATTCAATTAATAATACTCAATTTGGGTTTAGTCAAATTGCCTTTGAACCAAGTTCCTTAAAATATAGAAGCGAACATTATGAGAGAATGATGATAAATTATACCAAAGCTATTTGTTTTATCAATATGGGTAAAAAAGATGAAACATTGGTGGAAGCCAAAAGATTACTTTTGCTATCACAACAATTAGGTGATTTAAAGTCAAAAGAATTTAACTATCCAAACTACGTGAAAGACCCCTTTCCAGAGCTATTTGCAGGCTTGACATTTGAATGGGTGGGTGATTATTCCAATGCTTTTGTCTCTTATGAAAACGCCTATAAAAATTATATTGATAATGGTACTGAGGTGGTTTATGGAATAAAAACACCAAGGCAATTGCATGAAGACCTTTTAAGATTATCTTATAAATTAGGTTACAATGACAAATTGGAATATTACCAGAAATTGTTTTCCAAAAAATATTTTCCTAACAATTATTCATCTGAACTTATTTTATTCATTGAGGATGGGTCTATACCAAGCAAAAATGAAGATGTAAAGTATTTTATCTTTGATACTATACATAAAAAATGTTTTGATAATACCTTAAATGGAACAGGCAATAAATTATACCTTCCCTCCTATCAAAATTACTATCAAGATAGATACATATCAGTAAAAGCAAATAATACTTTTTTTACTCCAACAACCATAAGAAATAATAATTATGTGGTGATGACCACACTCAATGCAAGGTTAGAGAGAGAACGAACAAACCTTATCGCCTCATTTGACAATACCCTTAAAATGAATTATAAGAAAATGTTGGAGCTCAGAAAAGAACAAGAAATAGCACAAGTCAAGGCATTTGAAGCTGCACAGCAAAAAGTATCCTCAGTTCCTACATCTATTCCACAAGCTACTAAAAAAGAAAATTCAGTACCAAATAGACCGAATCTCTACAATAAGAATCAAACAAACAAAGCACAGGTTTTAGAATATCCTCAAAACAGGCAAAATATTGATCAAACAGTGATTCAAGAAAATCAGAGTACCCAGAAAAATCAGAGCAGAAACCAAAATTACGACAATAATAATGGAGTGAAATTTAAAAATAATTCCAATAATCAATTTAACTTTTCGAATTCACTTTCAATTCATAGCAACAATTATTATAACAATTATCTTAAAACAATTGAAAGTTGTCACGTAGATGTTAGAAATTGGCTTAGCATATCAGCTAAAGTTAGCTACATCCGTATCCCGTTAATGAAAAATATGGAAAATAAAATAACTATAAATGTAGCTGGTAAGGATATTACCATGAGTGTTATAGGAACAGATGGATTGCAGTTCAAGCAACTACGATTTGATAATGCAAACTAACCCTAAATATACAAACCATTTTAAAAGAAAAGCCCTCCTAATGATAGCTCATAAGGAGGGTTCAATTTCTTTTTGATTACTAAAATAGGATTGTGTAAAACGATTTTAGTTTCACTGTAAACAGTCGAATTAGGCTGTGATAGGTGAGTTGAGCATTTACAATTAGTCCGTACATATTATTTAATTATAAGGTTTAGAAAAATTTTTAGTTTAGTCTGTTATAGATATTATTACTATTTCTATTTCCTGATAGGTTTTTGTACCAATCAGGAAACAATGTACCGCCTGATTGAGCCCATGCAGCAAATTTCAAATGTGCCGATGTAATGTCTGCACTTTCAATAGGGTATGCAAAACGCTCTGGTAAATTAATGGCAAATGGCAGATTATTTGGTGTTAAATAGGTTTTGCTTCCATTTAATTTGGTATCATCATGTCCGGTACCCAGCAAAGCTGTATTAGCCAATCCTGTCCAACTTTTACCAGCTAAATGAATTTCATAGCCTCGATCTTTTCCATAACTATTTCCCCATATAAATGGATTATACTCATTCAAGCCAAAACTTGATAGATTGACAGGCGTAGTAAGGGTAAAGTTTACATTATAATTGACAGTATCAGTTACATTTATATTTTGAAAAGTATTCCAATCACTCATTTCTGTTCGGCTATTTGAAAAAACACTAATTACAGCATTGTTTTGACTTGTTTCTAATGTGGCACCAGTTAGACCAACTACATTGCTTCTAAGAGTTGGAAACTCAACAGCAAAGGAATTTTGAATGATACCCCCACTTGCTCTGAGCGTATAATTTGCTTTTATATCTTTTACTTTATTTCCAGCATTAGTAACTACTTTATACCTATTATCTACTACTACGTCATTCAAATCATAATCTCCTTTGTATGGCCATAAATCTTCAAAAGCAACAGATGCTTTCCCAGTGGCTGAAGGGTAATAATTATTGAATGCTCTTAGTGGATCAGTTGGGTATTCATCATCTGAATCTTTAATACCATCGCCATCCGTATCATTTGAAACAGGAAGTGCTGAAATTCCAGATGTAGTAACTGCATTAACAGGATTAGAAGTTGTATAAAACATCACATCATTAAAATCATGATCACAATTAGGATAATCTCTTCTTATATCCTCAAATCCCATTACCAATCTATCTGTTGCTACATCTTTTACCAAAACCATGTGTTGGCGCAGCGCAGGGTTACTTTCTGGGTTTAGTTCTTTATTAGCAAACAAAGTATATTGTCCATTGCTTATAGTGGCATTAGTATTATTAAAACCATTTGATATTATGCCATAGGCAATAACAGTATCAGCGCCAACTTGACCTATGTATAC
>RGVD01000260.1 GCA_010027395.1 Bacteroidota bacterium | reverse complement strand
TTGAAGCAATTGCTTCAAGGTTTTCAGTATTAGAATTAGAAAAATTATTTTTTACCTTTTGCGTCTTTTGCTGCAGCTGTTGCTGCTTCAGCTGCTGCACGTGTAGTTTTAACAGTTACAATTGGGTTATTTGGTGAATCCAACAAAATCATGTTTTCAACTGTGATATCAGCCACTTTTACTGATTTACCAATTTCTAATGTTTCGATATTAATATCGATGCTATCTGGTAAATTTTTAGGTAATGCTCTTACTCGTAGTTTTTGAGATTTAACAATCAATTTACCACCTTGACGAACACCTATTGAGTTACCAACGAATTTCACAGGAATATCGATTTCTACATTTTGAGTTTCATCAATTTCGAAGAAATCAGCGTGTATGATGGTATCATTAACAGGGTGAAATTGCATATCTTGAAGAATAGCCTTATAGATAGTTCCATCAATGTCAAGTTGCACTCTATAGGTATTTGGAGTGTAAACTAACATTTTGAAATCCTCACGGTATATGCTAAAGTGAATATGGTTTTTAGCTCCATAAAGCACACAAGGTACTTTTCCTTCGTTACGCACAGTCTTAGTTAATGCTTTACCTAATCCTTCGCGCTTGTTGCCAAACATTGCTATTGTTTTCATTTCTTCCTTTGTTTAATTGTTATCTTTAATTTCGAACAGTGAGCTAATAGATCCATGTTCGGTTATGTTTACTATGGCATCGGCAAATAAAGTAGCCGTACTTAGTTGTTTTATTTTTCTAGACTCTTTTCTTAGGGGCAAAGTATCACACACCACTAATTCAGTTAAGACTGAACTTTCGATCGTTTCATAAGCATTTCCTGAAAGAACAGGATGTGTACACATAGCTCTTACACTTAATGCACCTTTTTCAAGCAATAGAGCTGCTGCTTTTGCTAAAGTATTACCTGTGTCAATAATATCATCTACCATTACCACATGTCTACCTTTCACATCCCCTATCAAAGTCATCGAAGCAATTTCATTCGCTCTTCTTCTTTCTTTATCAACTACCACCATATCACAATTCAAAGCCTTTGCATACGTTCTAGCTCTTGCAGATGAACCCATATCAGGCGATGCTATAATAAGATCAGCACCAATTTTTAAACTTTTAATGTAAGGAATAAAAATTACCGAAGGATCTAAGTGATCAACCGGAATTTGAAAAAAACCTTGAATTTGAGGAGCGTGCAAATCCATTGTTATTACCCTACTTGCACCTACAGTAGTAAGCAAATCTGCCACCACCCTAGAACCAATTGAAACCCTCGGCTTGTCTTTTCTATCTTGGCGAGCCATTCCGTAATATGGAATAACAGCTGTGATATAGTGTGCCGATGCTCTTTTGGCAGCATCAATCATTAAAAGTAATTCAACTAAATTATCTGAACTTGGAAAAGTTGACTGTATTAAAAAAATATCACAGCCCCTCACCGATTCATTGAAATTTGGTTGAAATTCGCCATCACTAAACTTACTTATTGATAAATCACCAAGCGGTTTACCAAATGCTTCCGCTATTTTCTCAGACAAATATTTTGAATTTGTGCCAGAGAATAGCTTTACTTCGTTAGTTATTGACATTTGTTTTCCAATTACTTAAGATTTAAAACGCTTACAATAAACGAATTAGATCTTTCAAAATTATTTTGTTGTCCGACTAGGGCTCGAACCTAGACTCTACTGAACCAAAATCAGTCGTGTTGCCAGTTACACCATCAGACAATTTATAGGGCTGCAAAAATATAAATTTTTAATAATTTGTAAAGAGGTTTTGAAAAAAAATGAAAAATAATTGTTCTCTTTACTATTCAACCCTTTAGACTTATGCAAGTTTGTGTGCATATAGTTTTATTAGAAGCCCAGTTTAATTGACAAATTTTGTTCAAAATTATGCTCAGCGATTTATACTGTATAGCTTTAGTGGTGCCCAATAAAGAAAATAGGTTTTTTACCTATGCCAAATTTTACGCAGAAATGCTAATGAAACTTGGTAAAAAAGTGGTAGTGCTTTGCCCTGACTTTGACGAAATGGAATTTACACTGAGAAGAAATGTTCCTAAATTTGCTGACAACATGCTTTGCCGTCCCATTGACAGTGAAGAGTTTGAAGATAATAAACCTAGCATTATCAATACCATTGGAAGATGGAATTATGTGAGCAAACAAATTAAATTGGCCGAAAAAGGAATTGGCGCTAAAGTAGAGTTTGTTCTGTTTTGCCCTATAGACACTATGTTGCGCAATTCGGTAAATTTAAGTTTACTGAATTGGAATTTCAGCTACAAATGGAGTGGATTATACCTTAATCCTGAACATTATAAGCTCAATCAACTAAAATTAAACGTTGACCCGAAATTTAGCGACCCTGATTATTTATTCAGGTCAGAAAACTGTGTGGGGGTTTGCATCCTTGATAGGTTTATTTTGGATTCGGTTAGAAGCAGGGTATATAAAAAAGTGGTGGTGTTCCCAGAATTGAGCAACCTAAGCCTTTCTGACAATGGAATGCACTATTCCCAAGAAATACATAAACAAGCGCGTGGAAGGGTTATTGTTGGTCTTTTAGGGGTAGAAAAAAACGAAGGTATATTGGCACTTATCCGTTTAATAAAATTGGTAGATGAAGAAAAATACTTTTTTGTGTTTGCCGGAAAGATTGATATGAGTGAGTTTGACGAAACACAACGTGAGGAAATTGATAGCTTTATTCAACTTAACCAAGACAACGCTTTGTTCATTATCAAAGAACTGTCTGAAGAGGAAATAAACACACTTTATAAATCGATTGACATCGGCTATTTGTATTTCTATAACTATATCAGTTCAAACCATATGCTAACCAAGGCAGCCCATTTTAATAAACCTGTTTTGGCAAATAAAAACTATTGTGTGGGGCAAACGGTAAAACAATTTAAGATTGGCCTTAGTGTGAATGGCAAGATTGAAGAGAGTGTGCAAGCTTTAGAATTTATGAGCTTAGATAGAATGAGCTTCAGTATTTTTGATAAGAGCAATTTTGAAAAATATACCGAATTGCAAAATGAAGATTATCTAGAAATGGCTTTTGAGCAAATTACGCAGTTTTAACAATTATCATTGCATATCTATTGTCAACAAAAAGCCCGTTTAACTTTCGTTAAACGGGCTTTTGTTTTATGGTTTGTTTATAATAATCTTTCGATTATTTTTTGTTTCTCTCTTTTAGCTTTTTGATACCGTATCCGATACCTGCTACTGCTAAAATCGACAA
>RGVD01000259.1 GCA_010027395.1 Bacteroidota bacterium | reverse complement strand
ATTGATAAGCAGAATAAAATGGTTTTAGTAGATGAGATTGAAACGCATTTTCATCCTTTAGTAGTTGCCAAAATAATTGATTACTTCAATAGTGAGAATAATCAAACCAATCAGTTAATTTGTACTACGCACAATCCATTATTCTTAGATAATGATAAATATTTTAGGAAAGATCAAATATATTTTGTCGACAGAACAGACAAATATCAAACCAATATCTATGCTTTGAGTGATTTTGATTTGACAAAAATAAACGAAAAAGGAATTAATTATAGGGATGCTTATTTGCGAGATAGGTTTGGGGCTGTGCCTGATTTAGATGATATAAAATGGTGATAAATTAATACTATGACAAAAAAGAATACAAGAGACTATTTAAACTCATCTATACAATTGGGTGATGTAAGATATAAATTCCGATTCTTACCTAAAATAAATGCTTCTTTCCCTATAGCAGAAAACCAAATGCTGTATTTCAACTATGGCCATAGCACCATCCTCCCACATCCTTCTTTTGTCTATCCCGGTTTAAACCCACTATACCAAGATAGATCTACGATTGCCAACTTAGGTAATCCAAACCTAAACCCAGAAGTTGATATTAGTTATGAGATAGGTTTACGCTCACAAATAACCAATAATGATGCATTAACAATATCGGCATTTTGGAAAGACAAATACGATTTTATTACCAGCGCTGTGGTATTGGTAAAAGACTTTCAAGGTCGTGATGTAAGCCGCACCATTCGCATCAATAGTGATTATGCTCGTTCTCGTGGTATCGAGTTGGGTTATATCAAACGCATTGGGGCATGGTACAACGGACAATTGGCGCTTACCTATACAGTTAATACGGGACAAAGCGCATCGGCCAACGAAAAGCTGAAGGACATTTTAGCGAGTGGCAATGTGGAAGACACCAAAGAATATTATATGCCTTGGGATATGCCTTATGATTTTAAAACCAATCACGTGTTTAAGCTTGATAGAAAGCATGGATTGTTTGGTAAATCTTGGTTAAACAAAATGAGCTTTTATTTTGAAACCGTTACCCGCTCGGGAGTGCGCTACACACCATACCTTTTTGACAGAATTGATGCACAAACAGGTAGACCTATTTATGTAGTTAATCCCAGTCCTGATGCCCGTTGGAGCAAGGTGGGTGAGTATTGGTTTTGGGCTGATTTAACCGTTACCAAATGGTGGCAAACCAAATATGCTAAGTTCTCATTCAATGTGCAAATCACCAATGTATTTGATAACCTAAATGCATCCATCATTAACCCTGTAACCGGGAAAGCCTACCAAAACGGAGATAATGTTCCTGATTCTTGGAGCGACCCAAGATACGTGGATCCTAGACTTGGCAACTCAGCGCCACCTCCTACCAACCCTGCTAGATACTTAGCACAAAGACATATTGTATTGGGCGTAAATGTGAAGTTTTAGTTTTTGAGCACCTTGTAATTCGACTAGAAATTAGACGATTAAAAACGAATCCGATTTTGTGTGCCCATCTATTCTTCAAGTTAGCAAAGCGAAAATGAAGTATTATGAATAGTAGTGTCTCTGTGAAACCTACTCACACATTAGCATTTTATTGAGTTGCAAAGTCTTTTCTCATTGAAAATCCTTAACCAACTGTGCATAAATAAACGAATTAATGATGACATTATTTAGCCAAAAAAAAATCAAAACTACTTCTTACCCCTTGGATGAAAATCAGTAATAACTGTGCGCAAGTAATCGCGGTCTAGGTGGGTGTAAATTTCGGTGGTGGTAATACTCTCATGGCCTAGCATTTGTTGCACAGCCCTTAGATCAGCACCTGCTTCAACCATGCATGTAGCAAAGGAATGCCTTAGGGTATGCGGACTGATACTTTTTGTAATACCCGCCTCCGCAGCCATTTTTTTGATAATGTAGAATATCATAACTCTCGAAAGTTTTGCTCCTCTCCTATTCAGAAATAAAATATCTACATCGGCTGGTTTTATCTGCTGGTGGTTTCTCACATATTCAAGGTAATAATCAATAAACTTAATAGCTACCGAACCAATGGGTACTAACCTTTCCTTGTTTCCTTTACCCACCACTTTAATAAAACCATCTTGCTTAAAAATATCAGAGATCTTTAATCCAACGGTTTCACTAACGCGCAAGCCGCAACTAAACATGGTTTCTATGATGGCCTTATTACGTATTCCTTCTTCACTGCTTTGGTCTAGGGTTGAGAGCATAACATCAATCTCATGCACCGCAAGCACATCGGGTAAAGTTCGTTTGAGCTTAGGCGCTTCAAGCAATTCTGCAGGGCTTTCCTTTATAACATCTTCAAGTAAAAGGTATTTATAAAAAGCCTTTACGCCTGATAGTATTCGGGCTTGACTTGCTGAGGTGAAGCCCATCTCATACACCCATCTCAAAAATTCTCTGAGTGTTGCCAAATCCATGCTTTCAGGCTGTATTTGCAATGCCTTGGCTTCAAGAAATTGCTGTAATTTATCTACATCATGGAGATATGCTTCTACACTATTTCCCGAAAGCGATTTCTCGAGTTGTAGATACATTTTGAATCCATTGGTATATGATTGCCACATTTCAGTTTTGGAAGAGACGTTTAATTAAACCTCTGTACTTACAGATTAGTTATTTTAAATTATCGAGCATATCCTTGGTCATGGCGCTCAAATCAAAATCATTGTGCCAGCCCCAATCTTCGCGTGCACTTGTATCATCAATACTTCCAGGCCAGCTATTGGCAATGGCTTGTCTGAAATCCGGTTTGTAGGTAATATTAAATTCAGGAATATGTTTGCGTATTTCGTCAGCAATTTCTTTAGGCGAAAAGCTAACACCTGCCACATTATAGCTACTGCGTATTTTCACTTTATCAGCAGGTGATTCCATCAATTGTATAGTGGCTTTCAAGGCATCAGGCATATACATCATCGGAAGCGTAGTATCTTCGCTAAGGAAGCACTCATAGCTTTTGTTTTTCAATGCTTCGTGATAAATATGAACAGCATAATCCGTGGTTCCTCCTCCCGGTGCAGATTTGTGTCCTATTAAGCCTGGATAGCGAATGCTACGCACATCTACCCCATGCTTTTGGTGGTAATATTCACAATATCTTTCACCAGCTTGCTTGCTTATGCCATAAATGGTATTGGGTTCCATTACTGTGTATTGAGGGGTATTTACCCTTGGGGTTGTTGGTCCAAAAACAGCAATAGAGCTAGGCCAATATACTTTTTTAATCATACCTTCTTTGGCGGCATCCAACACGTTAAACAAACC
>RGVD01000258.1 GCA_010027395.1 Bacteroidota bacterium | reverse complement strand
TCACGCGGACTGATACGTTTCATGGCCACTTTAGAAACCAGTCTTTCCATATCACCAACCTGCTTAAGCAATTCAACTATATGATTTCTTAGTTCGGTTTGATGTTTGGCATAATCAACAATATCAAGCCTCTCATTGATAAGTGACAATTCCTTTAGTGGCAAAACCATCCACTTTTTCAGAAGCCTTGCCCCCATTGGTGTCACGGTTTTATCGAGCACAGATATGAGAGAAACCCCATTTTCATTGGGTGATGAAATCAGTTCTAAGTTGCGAATGGTAAACCTATCAAGCCACACATATTTCTCCTCATCAATTCTTGATAGTGCTTGAATATGTCCAACTTGTTCATGGTGTGTTTCGCTTAAATAGTGTAAACAAACCCCTGCCGCAGTGATAGCTAATGGCATTTCTTGCAAGCCAAATCCTTTTAGGTTATTCGTACCAAAATGATTGGTTAATTTATCAAAAGCGAATTGGTATTGAAAAATCCATTCATCCAATTGATAACAATAAAATCTGTCGTTTAGCTTGGCTGTAAAATCTTTATAGAATTTCTTTGAAATGAGTATTTCTGAAGGTTTAAAACTTTGAATGAGCTTATCTATATAATCAAATGAGCCCTGCGAAGCCATAAACTCTCCTGTTGAAATATCAAGAAAGGCGATGCCATTATCGTTGTTATCAGCAATACAAACAGCACATAAATAATTATTTGATTTATTATCTAGGATTTTATCATTGTATGATACCCCTGGAGTAATGAGTTCGGTGACACCTCTCTTTACAATGGTCTTGGTCATTTTAGGATCTTCAAGTTGATCGCAAATAGCCACCCTCTGTCCTGCCCTAACCAATTTAGGCAAATAGGTATCTAAAGAATGATGTGGAAATCCAGCCAATTCAATATGAGAGGCAGAACCATTGGCTCTTTTGGTAAGCACAATACCCAAGATGCCCGAGGCTGTTACAGCATCTTGTCCAAAAGTTTCATAGAAATCACCAACCCGAAACAACAACAAAGCACCTGGATATTTGGCCTTGATTTGGTTGTATTGCCGCATAAGCGGTGTTTCATTATCCTCTCCGTCTTTAGATTTTTTAACCATTACAATTTCTATTCCTATAATCAACTGATGATCTCCCAACTCATTGGTTCCAACACCTAAATTGATTAGCTTGTAAATAAAAGAATTTTTCCTAAATATTTATTCAGACCTTAAGAACATTTAAAACACAGTTTTTCTTTCTAGAATTCCTATTTAACTTGCCGATTATAAATAACGATAAAGGCAAAGGAATGAACATAAACATGAAATTTAACAATATTGACTATACCCAAAATACATTTGAAAAAGGAGAATTTGAAAATTGCACTTATAGCAATTGTAACTTTTCAGGCATCGATTTATCGCAAAATATTTTTAGTGAATGTACTTTTATCTCTTGCAATTTAAGTCTTGCCAAACTCAACAAAACAGCTTTCAGGGAGGTTTTCTTTAAAGATTGTAAACTACTAGGATTAAGATTTGAGAATTGTAATGAGTTTTTATTTGCCGTAAAATTTGAAAATTGTCAATTGAATCTATCCTCATTTTATAAAAGAAACATCAAGAAAACCCTATTTAAGGATTGTTTATTGCGTGAAGTGGATTTTAGTGAGTCTGATTTAAGCCATTCTATATTCGATAACTGTGACCTAAGTTTGTCAACTTTCGATAACAGTAATTTAGAAAAAGTGGATTTTAGAGCGGCCTTTAACTATAGCATATCTCCGGAGAGAAATAGAATTAAAAAGGCGAAATTTTCAAGTCAAGGCATTGCTGGCTTGCTTCAACATCACGACATTATTATCGAATAACTTGTGCAATTCTAACATATCTCTTGAAAACAATTTATTATTGATAATTTTAAATTTATCGTTATACCACTAATCAAACATTAAACACAACTTTTGCAGAGATAAGTCTAAAATAAAAAATGTCCCCAAATCTTACAGTTTTGGGGACATCTTCTAATGAATCCTCTTTTTATACATTTTCTTTCTGAAACAAAGCAGGAACTGTTTTTAAAATAAGTTTTATATCACGTCCAAAAGAATAATCTTTTGCATAATCATTATCCAACTCCATACGCTCTTCTTCGCTCATTGAACCTCCTTTACCTCGCTTGGTAACTTGCCACAATCCTGTAATTCCTGCTGGGGCAGCAAACCTCAATGCAAATTGGTCGGTAGTAATTTTCTCGGCCTCATATAGTGGCAGAGGTCTATTTCCAACGATACTCATATCACCTTTTAATACATTAAATAATTGGGGTAATTCGTCAATACTTGTGTTTCGTATAATTTTACCGAATTTAGTAATCCTTGGATCATTTTCAATTTTGGTAAATGTAGCTCTTGAAGCTTGCTTGCGGGTTTCGGCAACAATTTTCTCACACACTTTATCTCCATCCATATACATCAAGTTCTGACACTCGGTATTATTAGCTATACAGGTTTCACATTTATAAGATTTCATAAATTCAGTATTAGCCTCTTTGCTAAACTTAATTGAATATTGGTTTAAATGTTGTAAATCTTTAAGCATTGCATCAGCGCCTTCCCGCATCGATCTAAACTTATAAAACTTGAACATTTGATAACCCGTGCCAACTCGTTTTGAATAATAGAATACGGGACCTTTGCTCTCAAGTTTGATGATTATTGCTACGATTAAAAATAAAGGTGAAAGCAGAATCAATGACGAAAGTGAAACGAGAATATCAAATAATCGCTTCGAAATTGGCATGTAATATTTAGGAAAATCTTGCTGATCTTCAAAAATAGATTTGTGAAATCTTGGTGGGTTATTGATTAAATAATCAGCCCTAATAATAAATTCTTTAGCATCCGCTGGATGTTCGTAAATATCTGCAAATTGCTCTCTTCAGGCAACATTTTTAACTTGATCGGATAACCTGTCAACTAAAATTATAAAAGGAACATTTGCAGTAGGAGCGATATTCTTGCAGTTTCTTCTTTATGTAACCTGGCATTGATATATCCACCCATCTGTTGATATAGTCCCAGTCAAGAGAGATTCCGCAGTACAGGTTCCCTGTCCAATCCACGGTGAGTTCATAATTCAATTTGATGCTTGATATCAAATGTTCGACATCGGTCTTATTGACGTATTTTACTCCAAAGTTGTCAACCACGAGCGTGAACGTTATGTTCCTGGTTTCGTGGTACCAAAGTCCCGGTGTATTCTTGCATTCGTGGTATTAGTTATAGTTTATTATTTAATAACTGTACCC
>RGVD01000257.1 GCA_010027395.1 Bacteroidota bacterium | reverse complement strand
AATGTTAATATCCTAATATTTTTAGCATACTCTCTGAGTTTTGTTGCTCGGCAAACACATTGTAACTAAACTTTCCATCCTCGTCTTTATCAATCACAATGTGCTTAGGAGCAGGTATTAAACAGTGTTGTATGCCTCCATATCCCCCTAATGATTCTTGGTATGCACCCGTATGAAAAAATCCTAAATGCAAGATTTCTCCTTCTTTCATTTTTGGCATAAACACCTGGTTTGTATTTACATCAGAATTGTAAAAGTCTTGGCTGTCGCAAGTTAATCCTCCTAGATTGATTCGCTGAAATTCTTGGTCCCAATTGTTAATAGCTAGCAGGATAAACTTCTGGCCTATTCCCCAAGTGTCGGGTAAAGTGGTAATAAACGAACTGTTTATCATATACCAATTTTCCTTATCGTTTTGTTCTTTTTGTCCAATGACAGAGTAAAGAATCCCGCCACTTTCGCCCACTGTAAAAGAACCAAATTCGGTAAATATATTAGGCTCTGCTATACCTCTGTTATCACATATACTTTTGATATACAACACAATTTGATCAATCATATAAGCGTAATCGTACTCCACACCTAAGGTAGTATAGATGGGCATTCCGCCTCCAATATCCAATGTATCTAAATCTGGACACACCTCTTTCAAATCACAATACATATTTACCAAACGGGTCAATTCACTCCAATAATAGGTGGTATCCTTTATACCCGAGTTCACAAAAAAGTGAACCATTTTAAGGCTAAAATTAGGATTGTCTTTTATCTTATTTTGATATACATCTACCACTTTCTTATAGCTCATTCCTAAACGAGAGGTATACACAGAAAAATTTGGTTCTTCTTCTGTTGCTATTCTTATTCCTAGTTTGGTAGGCTGAGTGGTATGGCTTTGTATTAAGTCAAACTCTTCAGGATTATCAAGCACACAAATCAAATTGCTATAACCTTCTTGCACCAATTGAGATATATTACGTGCATATTGCTCAGTTTTGTAGCCATTGCAAATGATGTTTTTGTCTTTTGAAAACTGTCCTGTTTCATTCAGCTTTCTTAATATTTCTAAATCAAATGCTGAAGATGTTTCAATATCCACACCATTTTTAAGAGCTTCATTAAGCACAAAAGAAAAATGAGAACTCTTTGTGCAATAACAATAAGAATACTTCCCTTTATAGTTATGTCTTTCGATAGATGCATTAAACAATTCAATCGACTTTTGAATTTGCGAACTTATTTTTGGTAAATAAGTAAACTTAAGCGGAGTGCCATATTCATTGATGAGTGCCATCAAATCAATGCCATTAAAACTAAGTTGATTATCATTCACTTCAAAGCCATGACGTGGAAAAAAGAATGTTTGATGAATTAAATCGGTGTAGCGATTTTTGATGTTTAAAGTTGTCAATGTTTGGTCTATTTGTAATGTTCTGCAATTGTAAGTAAAAGCAAAATTATTATTAAATGATTTTTACAGATTTAATGGTTTGTTAAAGCCAATCTTATTGAAAAGAATATGATTAAACAATATGTTACAAATGATTTGGAATAATCTACCCTCCAAATAAAAAAATTACTTCGTCCAATTGTATAGGATACCCAAAGCAAGGATTTGAGAGGTTTGCCAATCTTTATCTTGGTCAAAATCATACAAAGCCACTGCTTGAATATTGGTGCTTATGTATTTGTTAACTTTCATTGCCAAGTTTAAATCCAAACGTTGAACCACACTGCCAGATTTATCAAATTTGATATAATCCCAAAATGATTGAGAACGAACTTTGAGGTTTATATTTTTTGCGATGTCTTTGTCAAAACTCCAAACCATTTGCAAGATGGCTTGGTTTCGAATATTGCTACCTTTATCTACACCATACATTCCCATTTTTGAAAAATTATCATTTAAAACAAAGGTTTGTCGCAAGGTTCCAATACCAAAACGACCCGATAAATAGGTATTTGGCCTATATTCTAAACCTAATGAGGTTGTTAAATAACCAGGTGACATAAAAGTTGAAATTAATGAATCACCTTTGTCTGCGCCTTTGTCATAAAGAAATCCATCAGTAAATTGTGTTTGAAAGTTGGTGGATACGAATAAATCCCATTTGTTTGAAATTTTATATCCCAATTTCAAATCATAAAAAATACGATCAGAGGTTTTACGCGTAGCTGTTCCATTATTCAAAAAACCTAATGCCAGTTGAAGGTCGCTAGCCACATTCCAGTTTTGTTTTTCGTATTTGCTTAATAAGTTAAAAAAGCCTCCCAAAGATATATTGTTTGCCCCACCTGCTTTCCAATTTGAAGAAAAGCTCGATTGAGAAATGTTAAGGCCTGTTTGAGCCTGATGCTTCCAGTATGATAAAGGCTTTGCCTCAGCGCTGTCAGTGTTTTGAGCTATTATTCTGTTAGCGAATAGGCATAGTAATACCGCGGTCAAGAATTGTATTTTTTTCATAAAATAGTTTTTAAGAGCCAGGCGTTGCTTTTGGAGCAAGCATTTCTTTTAATTTTTCAACCACAAAGTCTACTTCTTCTTTGGTATTTTGTTTTCCGAAAGAAAAACGAACACTGGGTCTATCAGGAGATACATTTAAGGCACCCAAAACATGTGAGCCAACATTGCTTCCGCTTGAACATGCGCTACCACCTGAACAAGAAATGCCAGCGATATCAAGTTTAAACAATATCATTTCAGCAATAGGAGTCGGTGGGAAATTAGCATTCAACACCGTATAAAGAGAACTACCTTCGGTGTCACCATTGAAGGTGATTCCATCAATATTAGCTCTCAACTTTTCAATCATGTAGGTTTTAATGTCTTGTATGTGTTTTTGTTCATGCTCAAGATTGGCATAAGCCAATTCTAAGGCTTTAGCAAGACCAATGATACCATACACATTTTCAGTACCACCACGCATATTTCGCTCTTGTGCACCACCTGTTATAAAAGGCGAGATCTTGCTTTTGCTATTGATATATATAAATCCAACGCCTTTAGGTCCATTGAATTTATGGGCAGCACAAGCCAAGAAATTGATATGTGTTTTTGCTAAATCTAAAGGATAATGACCAATGGTTTGAACAGTGTCGCATTGAAAGATTGCAGAGTATTTAAGGCACATCTCCCCTACTTTATCAATATCTAACAGATTGCCTATTTCGTTATTGGCATGCATTAAACTCACTAATGCATTGGGATTTGTTGAAAGCAATTCCTCTAAATGATTTAAGTCTACATGTCCATTTGGAAGAAGGTTAACAAAATGAAGATTTACTTTGCCTTGATGAGCCAATTCTTCAACTGTATGCAAAACAGCATGGTGTTCAATTTTTGAAGAAATGATGTTTTT
>RGVD01000256.1 GCA_010027395.1 Bacteroidota bacterium | reverse complement strand
ATCTGTCTTAAAATACTCATCCTCTTGGGCACTGTGTTCTGTTGTTAATCGACTTAAAAGCAAATTGTTTTCGATAGCACGCAAATGTTTGTGTAAAGCAAGCCTCGACTTTCCTGCAAAGGTTACAGGATGCTTTAATACCAATTTGTTTTTGATGGCTGAAATATCTTTAAACAAGAGCTTATTCAACTCATTGATGCGAATGCCAATGCGCTCATGTGCTTCTAATTTTTCAGGGTATTTTGTATATGGATAAATGATAAACGTATCACGCAATGATGCTGTTTGTTCGCTTAAAAACATGCCATATAAATTTTGATTTGAAAGCATCTTATTGATTTCGGCCACACCAGCGGCATTTTTGGCAAGTGCTGTAAATAATAAATGATTAGCCTCCATAAACTCAATACCAACTAAAGGTTTTATGTCATCTTCATTGCAGCGCTTAACAAATTCCCAAATGCCCGTAGAGCAATTGATGTCGGTCAAACCCATTGTTCTAAGCTTGTAATGTTTGGCCGCAGCCATAATATTATCAATACTTAAGGTGCCATAGCGAAGGCTATAATATGAATGAATGTTCCAAAGCATTTTTCTATGATGTGTAAATTCTTGTTACTGTAAATTCTAACGTGTTTTATAACCCCCTTTGGTTACAGCACCTTTGCCATACCAATGTCTAATCTGGTCTAAGGCTTTGTATAAATTCACTTGCTCTATGCTGTCTTCAAACAAGTCGATTTGTTGCGAACCATGCACCAAGTTACTCACCTTAACGCCTATTAACCTTACCAACAAACGCCTGTCATATAACTTATATAGCAGCTCTTTGGCTTTGGCTAATATGATGTGGTCATAGGATGTGTAAGGCACACGGGCTTGAACGGTATAGGTTTGAAAATCGGAATAGCGCAATTTTACGGTCACAGTAGAACATAGCTTTGTTTGCTTTCGTAAATCAAAGCAAATGCCTTCCACCATGGTATTCAAACATTGCTGAAGCAATTTCATATCGGTGGTATCCACCTGAAAAGTTTGCTCACTGCTTATCGACTTTCGCTCGTGGTAAGGCAATACAGGTCTATTGTCAATGCCATTGGCTTTTTCCCAAATGATTTTACCATTTTCACCCAATACTTTTTGTAAAAGCTCCACATGAATATTGGCAAGGGTTTCAATGTGCACAATCCCCATATCCCTAAGAATGTGGTAGGATTTATCGCCTATGCCAGGTATTTTTTTTATGGATAATGGATTAAGAAATTGAGGTATTGAATTTTTCGTCACCTGCTTTTCACCATTGGGTTTGGCTTCGCCTGTAGCTATTTTCGAAATGGTTTTATTCACTGATAAGCCAAAAGAAATAGGTAAACCTGTTTCATTCATTATTCTTTGCCTCAACTCATGTGTCCATTTGTATGAACCAAAAAAGCGATCCATGCCTGATATGTCGAGGTAATGCTCATCCACACTTGCTTTTTCAACCACGGGTGCGGCATCTTCAATAACGGTTGTTACTTGGTGCGAAAACCTACTGTATTTATCCATATCGCCACGCAGCCAAATGGCATCTGGACACAACCTGCGAGCTAGTTTGCCCGGCATGGCCGAGTGAACCCCATATTTCCTTGCTTCGTAGCTGCAACTTGCCACCACCCCTCTGTCCGAAAAGCCACCAATGATAACCGGCTTGCCTACTAATGAACTATTCTCAAGCCTTTCAACCGACACAAAAAAAGTGTCTAAATCCATGTGTACGATAGTTCTTTCCATTTTTTTACTTGCTTATTTTTATATTTGACATTATTATTGTCAAATAATTGACAATAAATATATCATTTTAGGTTTTAGATAAACAAGCGAAAAAAACTATGTACTTGAACACCAATTTGAAATTTTTGCGTACCCGAAATAAACTCACACAGCAGGATTTGGCAAATGCTTTAGAGGTAGGGCGTTCAGCACTCAATGGCTACGAACATCAGCAAAGTGTACCCACCATTGAAACAATTTTGAAAATATCAAGCTACTTTAAAATCAGCATTGACACCCTTTTAAAAGTGGATTTGAAGAAACTTCCCGAATCCAAAATATCTGAACTTGAAAAAGGCATTGAAGATTATATCAAAGGAAAATACCTGCGCATTGTTTCTACTACAGTTAATACCGACAATGAAGACAATATAGAATTGGTGCCTGTAAAAGCGCAAGCGGGTTATGCCAAAGGGTATGCCGACAATGAATTTATTAGCAAATTGCCACGCTATTACCTTCCTTTTTTAGACAAAAACAGAAAATACCGAACCTTTGAAATCAAAGGTGATTCGATGCTGCCCATCAAAGAAGGGGGCTTGGTAACCTGCGAATACGTAGAGGATTGGATGGATATTAAAAATGGCCATTGCTATGTTATTTTATTAAAAGATGATGGCATTGTGTTTAAAAGGGTGTTTAATGAAATACAAAAAGAGAAAAGGCTTATTTTGGTTTCAAACAATGTGATGTATAAACCCTATACAGTCAAGATTGAGGATGTAGTAGAAGTATGGAAATATGTGATGGACTATGCTAAAACATTGGAATAATGTCGGGATTAAAAATCACCTAAACTTCCAATTCTCCCAATTATCTTGAATATCTGATAGCAACATTGGATTTAACAAAGTTAAAAAGCTCGGAGTATTTCACTTCTCCTTTACTCTCTTGAAGTTTCTTCAAAAGGAAATAAGTAAACATACCATGCTTTTGTTCTCTATATGGTAATGCGGTTTGGTCGCTACTGCTTGCACTAAACACCATCATATTGCCTTTTACCACCAATGATTTTGGTTTTATCCTTGCGGTACGAGCTGCTAACAAACCTGCATTTCTGCCTTCGCCCGTAAAACAAGCATCTAAAAACAAAGTGATTCGTTTGGCATTGGTTTTTGCAAGTTCTTCAGTTACCTCTGTCAGTTTTATGGCTGAGGCAAGATTACTTACACTCACATCAACAGGTATCAAATATGGTGTTTTGGTTACTTCATCAGGGAAACCATGTCCAGCATAATAAAATACTACCTCGCTTTCGCTTGGATTGATTCGCTTAAAAATCTCAACTATGGTATTTAACTTTTGCCTGATTTCACTGGCTGTAGCATCAGTTAATAGAAAAACATTCTTATCTTCATAACCAAGAGTTTTGATTAAGTAATCCTTAAAAACCTTGGCATCACTCATCGCATATTGCATATTCGATTCAGAACTTAAATTGCTTTGTCTGCTTGAATAATCTTCGTTTCCAATAACAATGGCAAACTTGTTAGGATTGGGTGTTGGGATGTATGGAATATTTATGTCAACATCAGATGAAAGCAGCGC
>RGVD01000255.1 GCA_010027395.1 Bacteroidota bacterium | reverse complement strand
CGATGAACTAGTCCGCAGGAATGTAAACACTTTAATCTTTCTACCATCTGTTTACCGTATTTCAATGTGTCTTCTATTGAAAATGGTCCTAATCGTTTTCGTCTTGCCTCCAAACTTTCTCCAAGCAAATCTACTACCATATAAAAATTAACACTGTCGCAACCATACCATTTTACATGAGGAATACCCACACATTTTTTATCTCGTAAATATTGATACACTTTGGTTTCGTTTTTAAGTAGTCTAGTTTCACTATGAATAGGTTCTACTTTGATAGCAACATATTCACCCGTTTTTCTATGTTGACCTTTGAAAATGGTTCCAAACGCACCCAACCCAATATTTTCAATAAAAACATATTTATTTGCCAACATATTAAATAGATATCAAGATATTTTAAATATCTTTTTCTTTCATCTTTTCTTTCATATTTTCTTTTTATTTTTGAATGTCATCTTATGAAATCAATGAAGACATTATAGTCACATGTCCTCATTGCAATGAATTTATTGTTATTGAAAAACTGAATTGTAAAATATTTAGACACGGAATCCTCAAAATAGATGGAAAACAAATCGACCCTCATTCCAGCAAAGAAATATGTGATATGTATGTTTCGCGCAATGAAATATACGGTTGCGGTAAACCATTCATAATTGTTGTTGATAATAGCCAAAATATACAGACGAAACCGTGTGAATATATATGAAAATGAAGACACATGTAGAAAGTACCTAGAATACAATAAAACAAAACGACCGAGTATTCAATAACAAAATTATTTAGGCCGAATAAATTTATTTTACTGAACATATTTTTGGGTCCTTTTTACTTTCCCCTAATCGAGTGTATTATATTTTATTATATTATATTATATGCGTCCAACGCGAAAACAAAAACAACACAAATACAAAGTAAAAAATAAAACAAGACGTCTGAAAAATCGTAACAAAAAAGGAGGACTATTCGGTTGGTCTAATAAAGAAAAATTAATTAAATTAAATAAAATACATGATAGTTTGATACAAGAGTGTAATAACTGCGGTGGATGTGATGGGGTTGAATATAAATTACCATCTTTAACAGCAAACGACGGGATAAAAATAACACAATTACAAAATATTATAAATGAACTTACCAAAATATTGAGTGATAAAAGAAAAATGAATAAATGTTAGTGTCAGGAAGAAAGTACCCAGAAGTGATTTAGTAAAAATAAAATTATTTTCATTCAAATAATTTTATTTTTACTAAATGAATTTAAATAAATTTATATTATATTTCATTATTTTCAAAATTGTTGGTTTAGGTACTTTTTAGGAATTTTTACGATTTTTTAATATGGTATTATTACATAAAATAAACATCTAATTAAACTATGGGTGTAAAGATTCGTTTGACAAGCACTAACTCTCCTGGACCCTCTGGAATTGTTGGTAATGATTGGTGGAATGGTAATTATCCTTCTAACAACTACGTAAAGTACGTTGTTGCTGGATCGACATTAACATTTGACTACACAGTTACTGATTACTCAGATCAAGTTGTTGCTGGTGCGACCGTAAACCTCAGTCTTGTCAAGGACGCTGGCGGTGGTAACTTCACCGGTCAACTGTCTGCAACAACTGATGCGAACGGTGTTGCAACGTTCAACTTGGTGAATACGAACACAGATTCTAATTCTGAATCATTCCGTGAAGATCTCACAGTATGGGCAGTTTCGTTTGGTACTGAATACAAAGTAGACATCACACCTAGTGTGACTAATGAAATTGCAGACATTTATGACTTGTTGTGGACTCACATTGTTAGGAGTGAGGGTCCGACATTTAGTTTCAACGACATTAATTATGTTAAGTATTATGATAAAATTTCACTGCTTTTGGGCGCTAAGGTAAAGAGTAATCCTAACGCATCAGGTGATATAACTATACCTTCACAGGTTACTGACAACTCAATACCTGTTTTAGGAATATATGATGAAGCTTTTATCAGTAATACATCATTAACTGGTATTGTTTTACCATCAACACTAACGTCCATTGGTGCAATGGCATTCAAAGATTCTGGACTTACTACTATTGTTATACCATCAAATGTTACCACAATTGGAAATAATGCCTTTACAGGATGTGATAATTTGTCAGTTACTTTTCAACATACAAATCAAACTAGATTGCCTAGCATTGAGACAGGTTTTACAGGAAACGCCGTAGCAAATTATAATTCTGGCATTGATCCTCCTATTGGTGAACAAGGCACTTCTAGTGCCTATTTAAAATCTAAGGGATTTCGCTATGCTAGAATGATAGTAGCACCAACTAGCTTTTCTATTCCAATACAATCAATGGGAAATCGGTCAATTACCATACCAACACCTACATCTGTTAGTCCTGGTAGTTTTACTTATACCAGTTCCAATACGTCCGTAGCATCCGTCTCTGGAAATACTATTCGTTTTTTTAGTCAAGGCACTACAACAATAACTGCAACTCAATTAGCAACAGATGAGTATACCGCAGGTACAATATCTACTTTACTTACTGTAACAGATCCAGGTCCTATGTGTTTTAAAGAAGGTTCTAAAATCCTTTGTTTGATTGATAATAAAGAAACCTATACTCCCATTGAAAATATTAATAAGGGAACTTTGGTGAAAACCTACATGTCTGGATACAAGGCCGTTGACATGATAGGTCATTCAAAAATATACAATCCTGCGAATGATCTGCGTTCTAAAAATCGCCTCTTCAAATGCAGCAAAGAAAACTATCCTGAAATAACCGAAGATTTGGTAATTACCGGTTGCCATTCTATATTGACGACTCAGTTAACCGAAGGACAACGTGCAAACACAATAGAAATGCTTGGCTGCATCAAGGTAACAGATAATCATTATCGTTTAATGGCATGCTTGGATGATAAATCAGTTCCATATGAAAAAGAAGGTATTTTCAATATATGGCATTTGGCTTTGGAACATGACGATTATTACATGAATTATGGAATATATGCAAATGGACTTTTGGTAGAAACTACAAGTAAGCGAATGATAAAAGAATTTTCAGGAATGGAATTGATTTAAGCGAATCAATTATTCATATATTTATTCACTCTCTCCGGTTGCCTTATCCACCACAGTACACTTTGCAATATTCCTGATAATTTTACTGAAATCTTTTTGTTCTTGTTCCTCGGATATAGGTCCCATAGACTCATAAAGTATTTTGCAATATTTATCATTCAGTTTGTTCTCTCCATCCGTACACCCAGGATGTGCATTTTTCCATTCAGTAATCTTGTTAATATTATTATTTGTAATAATCTTAATGGCTTTTTGCAGGAGTGAAATCTCCTTTT
>RGVD01000254.1 GCA_010027395.1 Bacteroidota bacterium | reverse complement strand
CGTTTCAAAGTATTGTTAAAATATTTTTATTCAATTTCTACTTTTACCTTTGAAATAGCATCTCCTGAAGCAGCCTTTTCTTTTATTTTGGCTTCTATTTCAGCACATAACTCAGGGTTGTCGGTTAATATTTGTTTCACCGAATCGCGACCTTGACCTAGTTTGGTATCGTTATAGCTAAACCATGAACCTGATTTTTTGATGATTTCAAAATCTACGCCTAAGTCAATGATTTCACCTAGTTTAGAAATACCTTCACCATAAATAATATCAAACTCAACCGTACGGAAAGGAGGTGCCACTTTATTTTTGGCAATCTTTACTTTTGTGCGATTACCAATAATTTCAACACCTTCTTTTATTTGGCCAATTCTACGAATATCTAACCTTACAGAAGCATAGAATTTCAATGCATTTCCACCTGTAGTGGTTTCAGGGTTACCAAACATAACACCAATTTTTTCGCGCAACTGATTGATGAAGATACATACACAACCAGTTTTGTTGATGGTTCCAGTTAGTTTACGCAATGCTTGACTCATCAAACGTGCTTGTAAGCCCATTTTGCTGTCACCCATATCGCCTTCTAATTCAGCCTTAGGCACCAAGGCCGCCACTGAGTCAATAACAATCACATCAATAGCACCCGAACGAATTAAAGCATCTGCAATCTCTAAAGCTTGCTCTCCATCATCCGGTTGAGATATGATAAGGTTGTCTACATCAATACCTAGTTTCTCTGCGTAAGCTCTATCAAATGCATGCTCTGCATCTACAAAAGCAGCAATGCCACCCATTCTTTGGGCTTCGGCTATCACATGTTGCGAAAGTGTAGTTTTACCCGAACTTTCAGGTCCGTATATTTCAATTACCCTTCCTTTTGGCAATCCGCCAATGCCCAAGGCAATGTCAAGACCTAGAGAACCAGTAGAAATAGCCTCAATAGCTTCTACTTTTTGTTCGCTCATACGCATTACAGTGCCTTTACCATAGGTTTTGTCTAATTTGTCGATGGTAAGCTGTAAAGCTTTTAATTTTTCTTTATTGTCACTCATATTATCAATTGTATTTTTCCAAATATATAATTTTGGACATAACATGCACTTTTATTTCAAAAAAAATCAAAGAAATTTTATTCGTAGAAATATACCCGCTTTACCCTTTGCGAAATTGATGTAAGAATTTCATAAGGAATGGTGCCAATCTTTTCTGCTAGAGAACTTATAACAGGCTCTGCACCAAAAACAATTACTTCATCTCCTTCTTTGCAATCGATATCTGTTACATCTATCATGGTCATGTCCATACAGATATTTCCAATAATAGGAGCAGGTTTGCCATTTACTGACATATAACCATTGCCATTGCTAAGCCTACGGTTCAATCCATCTGCATAGCCTATGGCAGTAATTGCTATGCGGGAAGCCTTGTCTACCTTGCCTTTTCGTCCATATCCAATGCTCTCATTGGCTGAAATATTTCTTATTTGTGAGATAACAGTTTTTAGAGTGCCTATTTGTTGCAGCTGTTTTTGAACTTCTTCTGCAGGGTCTATTCCATATAAGCCTATGCCCAATCTTACCATATCAAATTGTGCATCAGGAAATCTTACAATTCCACTACTATTTAAACAATGCTTTAATATGGGATAGGGAAAAGTTCTACTCATTTTATTGGCCATTTTTTCAAAAGTAGCCATTTGATTTTTTGTAAACTCATCATGCTCATTTGCCTCGCTGGCTGCTAGGTGTGTGAAAATAGATTTTACATATATATTTGGTTGTTGCCAAAGTATGTTCAACAATTCATCCAATTGTCCAATATCAAAACCCAATCTTTTCATTCCACTGTCTAACTCGATATGTATACCAATGCTTTCTTCATTACTGGCTTTTAGCAGCTCATCAAGTATTGAAAAGTTATATATCTCAGGCTCTAAATTATTTTTAATAATCGCATCAAAACTACTCACCTCTGGATTCATCACCATAATAGGTGTTTTTATACCCGCATTTCGCAGGGTAACTCCTTCGTCTGCATAGGCTACAGCTAGGTAGTCCACTCGGTTAAATTCTAAGACTTTGGCTATTTCATAACTTCCCGTACCATAACTAAATGCCTTCACCATAGCCATTAACTTTACCTTCGGTTTTAGCAAGGCTCTGTATGCATTTAGGTTGTTTACAAGGGCATTCAAATTGATTTCAAAGACCGTTTCATGAACACGTTTTTCTAAGAGTTTACTTATCTTTTCGAATTCAAATTTCCTAGCACCTTTTAATAAAATAATTTCATGGTTGAAATCAATACTATGAACAGCCTTTAAGAAATCATTTGTATTCGGATAAAAATATTTGCTCTGTTTAAAAAGCTCGGCATACTTAGGTAATTCAGTGCCAATGCCTATTAATTTGCTGATATTTTTTTGCTCCAATAATTTCGCCACATCATTATACAATTCAAAAGGGTTTCTGCCTGTTTCCAAAATATCAGAAAGGATAATGGTTTTGGTATATCCTGCATTTTGTTGTTGCATAAAATCCAATGCGATGGCCAATGAATTTAAGTCTGAATTGTAGCTATCATTAATGACAACGCAATTGTTTTGGGCTTCTTTTAATTGCAATCTCATCTCAACAGATTGCAATTCAGAAAAGGCTTTAATAATGTTCTCCTCAAATCTTGTACCGCTTGATATAAGATAGGCAAGGCAGGTGCAAGCATTCCAAATAGAAGCTTCATCAGCAAAAGGAATCTCGACACTGGTGCCTGTTTTAGCGTAAGATATTTTAGTCTTTAAACCCACTGTTTGGCAGGTAAAATAGAGGTCTGCAGATTTATTTTTACGACTCCAACTTGTTGTTTTGATATGAGTATTATTCTTTTTAAATAATAATAATTCATTATTTAATACCTCTTGCTCTTCACCATAGATAATACTTTTGACCTCATTAAAAAGGTTTAGTTTTTCTTTGATTTTTTTGGACTGATTTAAAAAACCTTTGTCATGTGCATCACCTACCATTGTAAAAATACCTATGTCGGGCTTTATAATGTTTGCTAGCTTTTGCATCTCATTTGGTTGAGAAATGCCTGCTTCAAAAATTCCCAATTGATGATGCTCATTAAGCTGCCAAACAGAGAGTGGGACACCTACTTGCGAATTATAGCTCTTAGGATTTCTGGCAATATGAAACTTGTCTTTTAATATTTGATAAAGCCATTCTTTAACGATAGTTTTTCCATTGCTGCCTGAAATCCCAATAATAGGTATCTGAAATTGTGAACGATGATAGGCAGCTAAATGCTGCAATGCATCCAAGGTGTTGGGAACAACAATGATGTTTGCATTTATTAGAGACGTATAATTATACGTC
>RGVD01000253.1 GCA_010027395.1 Bacteroidota bacterium | reverse complement strand
CTGAGTTGGGTAAAGGCACTACATTTAGAATTGTGCTTCTAGTGCAATAGATTTGCGTTTAAATAAAAGAATTTGTCACGCATACTAGCCATAGATTACGGTACCAAAAGAGTTGGTTTGGCCGTTACCGACCCCATGAAAATTATTGCTACCTCATTGGCAACCGTGAGAGCGCATGATATAATTGTATACCTAAAAAATTATTTGCAAACCGAAACTATCGAATGTTTTGTAGTGGGAAAACCAATGAAATTGGATGGTAGCGACTCGCAATCTGCGGTGCATGTAGAAAAATTTATATCTTTGCTGCGTAAAAATTTTCCTGAAATAAAGATTGAACGGATAGATGAGCGCTATACTTCTACCATAGCCACAAGGGCTATGCTTGAAATGGGTTTGAAGAAAAAAGACCGTCAGAAGAAAGAGAATGTGGACCAACATTCTTCAATCATACATGGAAAGGTTTTGAAAGAATTGAAATTAACAAAATGATATTACCAATAGTTGCTTACGGAGATGCGGTTTTAAGAAAAGAAACTGAGAACATTAATCCTGATTACCCAAACCTAAAAGACATCATTCAAAACATGTGGGATACCATGTACAATGCAAATGGTGTAGGTTTAGCTGCTCCACAAATTGGCAAAGCCATTAATCTTTTTATAGTAGATACCACCCCTTTTGAAGATAAGAATTATCCTGATTTTGTAAGGGTTTTTATAAATCCAGAGATACTTGAAGAGTGGGGCGATGAATGGGAATTTGAAGAAGGTTGTTTGAGCATTCCCAATATTCGCGAAAATGTTTCAAGACCTTCAAACCTAAGAATAAAATACCAAGACGAAGAATTCAATTGGCACGAAGAAGAATATGATGGTATGGCTGCTCGTGTAATTCAGCATGAATACGACCATTGCCAAGGGGTTTTGTTTGTTGATTATCTTTCTGGATTAAAGAAACAATTAATTAAAAACAAGCTAAGCAATATATCCAAAGGAGGTGCTAGGGTGGATTATAAAATGCGATTGCCAAGAAACTAAGAGTTTGCATTAATAAGTAACGGTTTGCAGCTACAAGAAGTTGGCGATTTCGAAGCACTAATTTGTTTGCCAACACTGAACTTCATACGAAGCACAAAGCTTCATTTAACCACTCAACCGCCAATTTCTTCTAGGTGCTGTTATGGGCATGGTTCTTTCTGTTGTCATATTTTAGCGATTTTTGGTTTAAAGTATTTCGTATATCTTTCAAGGTTATCTTTAAACCAAGCGAACTGTTTTGTCCAGTCTATTTTATTTGAAAAGTCAGCACTTGATTTTAGCATAACAGCACTCATTTTTCGTCCATCCATTTTATCCCAAACTAAATCTTTATTTACTTCACTCAACGAGTTTTCATAAGCAACTTCATAGAGTTTTTCGTAATTCTCTTTTGCTTGTTCACCCATAATATTGAGCCAGATATTTATTGAATTATCTCTTGAATTAACAGAAGCAGATAAATGAAAATTACTTTTACCAATGGCAATATTTGTCCAATGTTGCAGTAAAGGGTTTTGCATTTTCACAAAACTTTTATTGTCCTCCATATAATCTTTAAGACCTTGCCAATATTCTTGTTGTAAAAGTTTTGTGTCTGTGGCTGGTTGCGAAGAAGTTGATTTTTTGACTTGTTTTGTCCAGTCGTTGGGTTTTGAAACTATGTTGAACATTGGCGCAGGTGTTGAGTCTCCAATTTTATAAAGTTCAATTTCAATTCCGAAAAATGTAAAGGTGTCGTCCGTAATTCTATTTAACCAGTCTAAAGCAGCACGGTGTTCTTCAGTGAATTTTTGGGCAATCCAAATAATTGTCACAGCGTCAAGTCCAGCTGCGTAAGTCATTAGTTGTCCTAGGTGAGTGTGGTCTGTTCTTTCAAGTTGGTTTTCAATCAAAACATAATGGTCGTTAATTGTATCCTTGCAAAGAATATCTGCACTAAAAGGTCCAACGCTTTCTTCTTGGCTTTGAACTTCAAGTTCAATTCCAATTGTCTCACTTAAAAGTTGGATATTTTCTTCTTGTGCAAGCCAAGGTGTAAAGTCTGTCGCTTCACGTTTCCAGTAAGTTCGCAAGTCTAATTTTTCAAGTCGTCCTAATTTCATGTTTTTTGTCTATTTTTTGTTGGTCGTCCCACCTTTGGTTTTAACTTGTATATAGGTCCCATAAAATGAGACCCATCTCTCCATTTTTGGGTGGATATGTCTCACAAATTTCCCTTTTTTATTTCAAATATAATTCAAAGCAATGCAAATCGATTGGTAATATCTTCTAAAACTTACAACTTCTGCCTAAATCCTCTATCCTAAAATCCCAATTAGCCAACTTTTCTGCCCTTGCAGGCGCCCCCGCCTGCAATATTCGTGACACACATGGCAACAATCCGAAATGAGTTGTTGGTGGTGAAACACAACAAGGGTATTTTTTTCTTCAAGACGTGACAGGTTTTTAAAACCTGTCACGTCTTTTGTTAGGAATAAATTTGTTTTTTAAATTGCAACTTCTTGTAATTTCGAAAAAGTAAAAACCTTATGAACCCTCATCATTCCCTAAAACCTGGTGCATTTTACCATATTTACAACAGAGGTATTAATGGTGAAAATATATTTAAAGAAGAACGTAATTATGCTTATTTTCTAAATAAATATGCCATATATCTTAATCCAGTAATAGATACTTATGCGTATTGTTTACTTAAAAATCATTTCCATTTATTAGTAAGGGTAAAAACAGACCTGACGGATAATCTGCCCCTAACAGGTTTTAGAAACCTGTCAGGTTTGGAAAACGAAAAAGGATTACATCATATAGATAACATAGTAAGTAAAAAGTTTTCGGATTTATTTAATTCCTACACCAAAAGTATAAACAAAGCTTATAATAGAACGGGAGGTTTATTTGAAACACTTTTTCGCAGAATAGAAGTAACAGGCGAAACGTATTTTACCCGTTTAATATGGTATATACATTTTAACCCTCAAAAACATGGTTTTGTAAACGACTTTAGGGAGTATCCTCACTCTTCATATAATTCTTTTTTGTCACACAAAAGGACAAAATTAGAACAAGAACAAGTACTAGATTGGTTTGGAAGCGAAAAGGATTTTTTAAATTTTCATGAGAGCAAACCTATCGAAACAGAATTTTCATCTTTTATTATTGACCCATAAAAGTTATTTAAGCTTCGTGTCCAAACAAATCCATTTATGATTCAAAATAAATTTGTCTTGTGGGCCCACAAACCAAAGACAAAATATGAGCCCAATAACCCACCAATTTTATTCCCTTCTTGCTTTAAGCCATAATATTTTCTATTCTTGATGAAATGAAAACAAAGCATTTACTCATCAC
>RGVD01000252.1 GCA_010027395.1 Bacteroidota bacterium | reverse complement strand
GTCGGTAATTTTGCTTTTATATCAAGGCTTAATACTTGCCGCTTTCACTTGTATCACATCTTTCTTAGTAGCGTTGCCATGCACAAATGCAATTACGGCAAGATTATCGGTGTTCCAGCTTTTCAACTCTTTGTCTGTTGGCTTGTATATAAATCGTTTTCTAAATACACGACCTGCATCTAGTTTGGCTTTCAATAAATCTCCAACAGGATTAGTTAATATTTTACGAAGTACATTGTCATGCTGATAATCTGCAATGTATATAGTATTACCATTATCCGTTTTCTCTTGCACATCAATTATATTGTTCTCAAGAATTGCAACCGTTAGGTATTGAGAATCACTCAAACTTTGTGTAAATACCAAGCGAGAATCAATAATAATTTCTTTTGTTGAAGTCTCATATTTAATATTTAAAGTGTCAATATTTACTACTGATTTTAGTTGAGCTTCGATTTCGTTTTTTGCATATCCTGGCCATAATCCATTTGCAACAACTATCTTAGCTTCTCCTTGAAATAGCTTTCTATTAATTGAACCTGTTGGTAAACTATTTGTGCCACCTAAATACAAAAATAACGTATTGGCATCATCAGTTCTAAAATCTTGTTTACTTACATATGGAGGAAATTTTATTGGTTCTGTCAAGGTTTTCAATGCAGCATTTAAAGGATGACAGGCCATTGAGTATACGCGGTTTGGATAATTTAATTTTATTGCTTTTAAGACATCATGTGCAGTAGGACAATTAACACAACCCACACCTGTAAAATCCTCAACTAAAATATTTTTTATTTCAGCTGCGGGAATATTTGAAGTAATAAATGCGGTATCTAATACAGCAAAAGATGGAGTGTAAATAATTTTTGGAGGAGTTTCTGTACATCCAAGCATTAACAATGTAAGCAATGTGATCAGTATGCTAAATAATTTCATTTTCATAAATTTAATTCAATTAAAAATTAGTTGTTAATGTTACCCTAGCTCCACTAAACGCTGGCTCTACCCTACACACACCGCCTGTGCAATTTACACCGGCTACCTGTTTAATAAAACCTGCTGTAAAACGAGTCGGTCCAAATGTATATGCACCAAATACGTTCCAATAATGCACTTGTTCAAAATTCTCTGCATTGATATAACCTTTGCTTATATTAAGCATATCACCTGCACTAAAAGAATAATGAGGTGCTACGTTAAACTCAATTAAAGCATTTACAAAACTACCATAATCTTGCTTGGTATCTAAGTATTGCGCTTCCATCCTTACTGATTTGGTTGGGGTTAATTTATAGGTTGCCTCGCCAAAAACACATTGTGCCAAAACATAAGGCGTACCTTGAGCTTTGTTCTCAAACAAGCGTTGGTTATAGTTTATGTTTTGGTAACCCAATAACATTTTGAATTTCTTGTTAAACTTGTGCGAAATATCAATATAGTACTCGCGGAAATAACGGCTGGTGTCGGCTTTGAAATCAGCGAGGTTAAGGGCATTGCCATCAAAATTAAATGATTGAGGTCCTGTAACTATCGAAATATTTATATTCATGGTCGTCATGTGCTTTTTAAAATAAGCAGTTTGCGGTTTATAACTTACTTCCACTTGTGCTGCATTTTCGCCTAACTCTTGCGCTACGGCATTGTAACGAGCCAATAATCTGTATGTATTTTGACGTGTGATACTTGGCAAATAGGTAATTAAACCCAAGTTCTGAATTTCGAGTGGCGAAGTGCGGAAAGAAAAAGATTCAATTTTCTTAAACTGTGTATTGATACCAATTCCTTTGGTTGAGTATGATAAACTGGCATAATACACTTTACCACTTAGCAACTGCATTCTATCCAATTGCGAATTAAGAACAGCTTCAGGGGTTTTGTAACAATACTCCGTATATAAACTGAAGCGTTTGTAACTTAATGTATTGTATGCATTAAAAGCATATACATTGTAAGTTGGGTCGAAACGGTTTTTCAAATCATAATTATTGATAGCTGCCGCAATATTGGCCATCGTGGTTTGGTCGATGGTTCTATTTACTGCCGAAGCACCTAGATCAAATCCCAGGTTATCGTTGGCTTGAAAATGTCTTTCGGCATTGATTCCCTTTATTACTTCTGGACGAATATCGAAACGGTATTTTTGTCTACCTGTAAATGCCTTAATTTTAGTATCGTTATTTGGCGTCCAAATGATCCTTGCCCCTTGAATGGCATAATCGATACCCAAGTTCCTATCCTCAAATGAACGGAATATTGTTCCTGTTCCAAATTGGTCGTAGAAAGATCCAATGGTAACATTTAATTTGTTAATGTTTTTGCTTATGTTCCAAAATCCCAAACCACTTGCCGTATAGGCCTCTTGAGGATTCAACAAAGGTGAATTGTTAAACAAATCATATCTTACATTGAAATTATACCCATTGTATTTATAATTTAAAAACAACCAAGCATCTGTGGAAGACAACTCACTTTTGTATTGAGTAGTAGTGGCACCAATTTTATCATCCTTTACATAAAACTGATTGGTGGTTTGAAAATTTCCGGATAGCTCGCCCTTGTCTTCTTTTTTAGGCTCATCATTCTGAGCAAAAACCAAAGCAGAGCTAACAATTAATAAGCAAGTGAGTAGGTGTTTTATTCGCATACACAGGTGTAATTTAGCGGGCTAAAATACAGAAAAATGGGTAGTATCAAAATGTGACTAATATCCTGCAGTGGGCAATGCTCCATAAACCCTCATCCCATCCACAAAATAGGCTGTTCCATAGGGTTCTGCACCTCTAATGCGGGGCACTTCATTGGCATAAGATTGCACCCCTCCTACCAAATTGGCTATTCTGTTTACATTACGCGTAGGTAAATTGATGAGTTGCCTTTTGCTAAAGGTATAACCATCGGTGGTTTGTATCACTTGGTTTAAATCCGTTCGTTTGAAACTACTTTGTATTTCTTGTTTAAGATTAGTTTGTGTAGGCAATTCAGTTTGAGCTGATACACTTGTAAAGGCAAATATAAATGTCATTACAACAAAGGTTTTACATGCAGTTTTCATACAATATTGGTTAAAGAGTTTTATTCCAATCCCCATGCATCATACAATGAGTTGATGTATTTATTTTCGGTAGGCTCCATTTTAGAGTCTGCCATCACCAACTTCATAGCAAATGTAATCAACTTATTTCTATCTTCAGGTGAACTCAAAATGTAAAATTGTTCAGCCACTTCTATAAAATGATCCAAAAGTTCTTCTTGAGGAAATGCCTTAAAAAACGCCTGATCCTTAATTAAATCAATATTGTCATTGAAATTCTTATTCAAAAAATCAATCAAAACAGATGCTTCTGATTTTTGAACACTACCGTCAGCCATTGATAATGACATGAGTAAATGAAAACCGGCTTCGGT
>RGVD01000251.1 GCA_010027395.1 Bacteroidota bacterium | reverse complement strand
GGACTAATCAAATTATCCTGAAAAGAATCACTCAAGGCTGAGGTTTCATCATTCAACACACCAGGGATAAGCCTAACTATGGCATCAACAATGACAGCAGTAGCAAGCTCTCCGCCTGTTAGCACATAATTCCCAATGGAAACTTCGCGAGTTACCAAGTGCTGACGAACACGTTCATCTACACCTTTATAGTGGCCACACAAAAAGGCTAAATTCTTCTTTCCTGAAAGTTGATTAGCCAATTTTTGATCGAACAATTCTCCATCAGGGCTTAAATAAATTACCTCATCATAGTTTCGTTCCGACTTTAGTTTTTGCAAACAGTTGTCAATAGGTTCAACCATCATTACCATACCTGCCCCACCACCATAAGCATAATCATCCACTTGCTTATGCTTGTTAGTACTATAATCGCGGATATTATGCAAGGCTATTTCAACCAATTGTTTAGCCTGAGCCCTCTTTAGGATTGACTCACTAAATGGACCTTCGAACATATTTGGAAAAAGTGTCAGAATATCTATATGCACTGAAAGTTTTGAATTATGAATTTTGAATTACGAATTATTAGTTATTACCTATAAAATCAATGAACCCATGAACTGAACAACTGTGAACCGAAAAACCATGAACAAAAAACCGTGAACTGAAAAACTGTGAACCGAACAACTATTTCACATTAAGCATTCAAATCTAAAAATCCCTCCGGTAGGTTCAAAGTAATTTGCTTTTGCTTATCATTCATTTCAATCACAAACTCTTCCACCGCTGGAATAAGCACCTCTTGGTCTTTATAAAAGGTTTGAAGCATGGTTTGACCTGGCATTTCGAGTATTTCGTTCAAAGTACCTATTTCACCGAAACCATCAACAAAAATTCTGTAACCAATAATGGATACATCTAAATTACCTTTCTTTCTTTTCACTCCTGATTTAGGGAGTAATATATCAAAGGCAACATAGTCTTCAGCACAATCAACTGTATTGATATCCTGACATTTAATGATGGCTTCAGTATCTGTGGTTCTTTGCCATTCTTCCACAAAAAAAGGAACAGGTTTCTGTTTAATTAAAAACATCACCCATTCCTTTAATTTTATATTTTTCTCTAAAGAGATTTTTAGAAAACCATTATTGCCGTGGGATTTCATTACATATCCCACTTTTGTGAAGTCATTTAAATCGATTGACTTCATGGCAACAAATTATTCTGCTGTTTCAGCAGCAGTATCATTAACTGCTTCTGAAGAGGTTTCAATAACTGCTTCTTCAGCAGGTATTTCTGCTACCTCAGGGGTTTCTTCAACTACAGGTGCATTTGCAGCCTCTGCTTCAGCTATCAAAGCCGCTTTTTTCTCTGCTAATTTAGCAGCACGTGCTTCTTTTACTTTTGCTTCAGCAACTAATTTCTCTACGATTTTTGCATCTGCTCCGGCACCTTGTTTAGCAACATGTGCAGCCACTTTTGCATTTTTCTCTTCAACCCATTTTTCGAATTTAGCATCTGCTTGTTCTTGGGTTAATACGCCTTTTCTTACTCCACCATTAAGGTGCTTTTTCATCAACACTCCTTTGTAAGACAAGATTGCGCGGCAAGTGTCAGTTGGTTGTGCACCATTTTCTAACCACTTTACTGCTTTGTCTAAGTCTAGTTCAATTGTTGCTGGAACGGTTTGAGGTTTATAAAAACCCAAATTTTCGATAAATTTACCATCCCTCGGAGCACGTGAATCCGCCACCACAATGTGGTAATAAGGTGCCTGTTTACGTCCGTGACGTTGTAATCTGATTTTTACTGACATTACTTATTTTGTTTAAATTGTTATTAATTAACCGCTTGTTCTCCAAACAAACGGGCTGCAAATGTGTGGTTTTTTATTTAAAAATAAAAGTCTTCAATTAATTCTTTTTTCTGTCCTAAGTTATATGCAAATTCGCAAGCACCATTTATTATGAAAAAACTTCTTTATTCAACACTCATTATGATGTCATTGGCATCATGCTCAAAAGATTCATCACCAGAAGATAAATGTACAGGCAAAACTGGAGGCGGTGGACTTGTAAGTCTTTTAATATCAACAAGTGATGATGTTTCTATGGGACTTGCAACGGTTGCACAAATTGAATCTAATCCAAGCGAATACCCTGTGCTAGATTCAGCTCAATACAATGTGGCTTATGGCCATATTTACCGCATCACACAAAACATCCTCAATTCTGGACAAGTGTATTACAAGGATCAGTTTGTGTGGAAAGTTCGCATTATTAAGCGAGACGATGTATTGAATGCGTTCTGTACGCCAGGTGGCTATATCTATGTGTATACAGGTTTAATAAAATACCTTGATAATGAGACCCAATTAGCAGGTGTATTAGGTCATGAAATTGCCCATGCCGACCGCAGACATAGCGCCAATCAAATGGTTAAACAATATGGCATTACTACTTTACTTTCAATTATTACAGGTGGAAGCCAAAGCCAATTAACTACCCTAGCTGCCAATTTATTATTATTAAAATATGGCAGAGCAGATGAAACAGAAGCGGATAAATTCTCAGTTCGTTATTTAAAGGATACTGAATATGACGGTCGTGGTGCCAAATACTTCTTCGAAAAATTAATTGCTACAGGCCAAAGCGGTAATACCCCAGCATTTTTAAGTACCCATCCTGATCCGGGCGATAGGGTTACCAATATCACCCAAACTTGGGAATGTCTTGGAAGCAAAGTGGGATTAACTTTCGATACTCGCTATGCCCAATTTAAAACAAGTCTACCCTAAATAGTTGATAGTTGGTAGTTGGTAGTTGGTAGTTGTTAGTTGTTAGTGAATAGTGTTTGTATTTTAGTAGCAAACCATCGCCATCTATATATAATTACGAATACTTCTAGTTTATTGACCCAAATTGCCTGAAATGGTGGGTGAAATGCTTGCTATGAAATCTTTCCCAATCAATTTTATTTAAAGGACCAAATACTGGATGGCTATTGGTTTTATTTGGATTTTGCTCATAATAAGCAACAAATTTGGCCACATAAGCATTCAATTCATGAATGGCGTCTTTAAAAGTTGGATTTCTGAACACGATACCATCTCCTCTGAAAATGGGTGATTGAAAGTCCTTTCTAAATGGAGAATCACTATCAATAAACTTTCGTTTTATTTTGGCGACCTTGTCATCATCAGTAAAAACAGGTGCTTCAATCTCTCCTATAGATACCATTATGGCATCAGAGAGATGTTCAATCATTTGCCAGGCATTTAGGTTGCCCCAAAGGGGTTTCGTATCAATGTTTAAATCCTTGGTTAGTAATTCAAGGTTTATTTCTGGGAATGATAAAAATGAGCTTTCCATTATTTCAAAATTATTACAATTTGTTGCAAATACACATAAAAAAAATGCCCAAGCAATTGCTTGGG
>RGVD01000026.1 GCA_010027395.1 Bacteroidota bacterium | reverse complement strand
CTTTTTAATCGGTCGTTGATGGCAATCCCTAATCCTTCATCAGGGAATTTTTCAGCTAAAATAATATCTACATCCAAATCATTCAAACTTCTTAGGGCCGAAAACAAATGTCTTGCTGCCTCATCTAGGTTTCTAAGTGGAGATAAAATAAATTGTTTTTTTAGATCAATATTCCCATATTTTTTTGAAAAAGAAATGATACCTATTGAATGGCCTTGGTGATTCAATAATTCCTTCTCCATATCATCACAAATAATCAAATTTTTATTAGGCGCATAATGCCTTTCCATCATGCCTGGAGCGATAAATTTGCTAATATCTCCATTTACTTGAGGAACATTTACTATGATTCCCAATGTGTTTTCAATTTGTTCTTTTGCCAAGCCACCATACCTTAAAATTCTTGGTGTATTTTCAAGAAAAGAAACAATGGTAGATTCTATGCCTACTTGGCATTCTCCTCCATCCAAAATACATTTGATTTTATCGCCCAATTGTTGTTTGACATGCGCAGCAGAAGTAGGACTTACAAATGTGCTTGGATTGGCACTTGGCGCTGCCAAAGGGAAATCAAGCATGCCTAACAATTCAAGAGTTAGAGGGTGATTGGGTATTCTGATAGCCACCGAGTCATGACCTGCTGTTACCATATCCGGTATCTTTTTTGAACTTGGAAGAACAAAAGTGATGGGCCCAGGGCAGAATTCAGAGGCTAATTTTAAAGCAAGTTCAGGCAAGTAAATGCCCCATTCAGCAAAGCGTTCCACTGAATTGGAATGTATGATTAATGGGTTGAAATGAGGTCGGTTTTTGGTTTTGTAAATACTCAATACCGCCTCTTCATTGAAGGCATTAGCAGCTAGACCATATACCGTTTCGGTGGGTATAGCTAACAATCCGCCTTGCCTGAGCAAATTTGCTGCTGCTTCTAGTTCATTCATATGTCAATGTGTGAATGTGAGAATGTGTGAATGTGAGAATGTGTGAATGTGAGAATGTGTGAATGTGAGAATGTGTGAATGTGAGAATGTGTGGATGTGTGAATGTGTGGATGTGTGAATGTGTGGATGTGTGAATTTGTGAATATGAAAATGTGAGGATGTGTGAATGAAAATCATCTTCACACATCTTCACATCCTTGTTTTACATTTCACTTACTTCACCACCTCTTTTAAGGTTGTATTTTTCTATTTTATTGAATATCCACTTCAAGGGCTGTTTTGGCCACATTCCATCCATTTTTACGAAGCTTTTCTTCAATAAATATGCGTTCAACATATTCTTTAAAATCTTGCAAGGTTGAGAAGCGCTCATAAATTGATTTTTCTTCTTCATGCACACTTACAGGACTTGCATATTTTTGAACATCTTCAATCGTAATGCGAGCTTGGCCTAAAATAACCAATCGCTCAACAATGTTGTGCAATTCGCGTATATTGCCACTGAAGTTTAATTTTTTCAATTCGTCTAAAGCTTGCGGCAAGAATGAACGCCAATAAAGGCACATCATCTTTACGTTCATTTAAGGATGGTACATGAATTAATATCACACTAAACCTGTGGTATAAGTCCATACGGAAATTTCCTTTTTCGATTTCACGCATCAGGTCTTTATTGGTAGCGGCAATCACACGCACATTCACATCTATGTCTTTGTCTCCACCTACTCTGGTAATTTTGTTTTCTTGCAAAGCCCTTAATACCTTGGCTTGTGCAGCTAAACTCATATCACCCACTTCATCTAAAAACAAAGTACCACCATTGGCTTGTTCAAATTTACCAATACGTTGTTTGATAGCTGAAGTAAAGGCACCTTTCTCGTGACCAAACAATTCGCTTTCTATCAATTCAGAAGGAATAGCAGCACAATTTACCTCTACCAATGTGTTTTTTGCACGGTTACTTTTCTCATGAACCCAACGGGCTACCAACTCTTTGCCAGTACCATTTTCACCTGTAATCAATACCCTTGCATCAGTTGGTGCTACCTTATCAATGGTATTCATGATGTTTTGAATGGCTGGGCTATCACCAATGATTTCGCGTGTTTTAGTAACTTTTCTACGAAGCACTTTGGTTTCAACAGTCAAAGATTTTTTGTCAATGGCATTGCGAATCGTAAGCAACATTCTATTCAAATCAGGTGGCTTAGAGATAAAATCATAAGCTCCTTTTTTGGTTGCTTCTACTGCTGTTTCGATGGTTCCATTGCCTGATATCATGATAAAAGGAATGTCATCATCTATTTCTTTGGCTTTGGTAAGCACTTCTATGCCATCCATCTTTGGCATTTTTACATCACAAAGCACCGCTTCATAATCATCATTAGCAAGCTTCTCTAGGCCTTCGGCACCATTGCTGGCTTCATCTACCTCATAGCTTTCGTATTCTAAGATTTCTCTTAGTGTGTTGCGAATGGCTTTCTCATCATCAATAATTAATATTTTGGGCATGACTTTGATTGAATATTTTTTGTAAAAGTGAAGAATAAATTAGACACTTCAAAGCATGTTGATTTTTGGTGTATATTTAATTGGTTGATAGTAGTTAGTTGATAGTTGATAGGAAGTATCAAGCAGCTTGCTTTTACCTTTAATTGAGCCTTCTAATAATATCCCAGTGCATTCGCCTACTTGTCGCAAGTAAAGATATGATTTAGCGTTTGGCTAAAAAATCTTATATCACATATTTTTACTGCTACCATTTGATTACTCCAAAACCCGCTCAGATGAATTGGAGCGAAAAAAGGTTTTCTACCGATTAATAGGTATCAATGTACCTTATTGTCAGTTCGAGCGGAGTCGAGAACTGGCTTGAGGAAAGAGTCTGTCTATGTCTCGACTCCGCTCGACATGACAGACTCCGCTCGACATGACAGCCACCGCTCAAAATTTGTAGGCTCCTTAAAAATGAATTTTTATTAATTCGTATGATAGCAGAAGATATATCACAGCAGCTGCTATGGCTGAAAGTAATAAAACAATTTGCCACATAGGTCTGCCTTTTTTACCAAATGGGTCATTCATGTTTAATTTAGCACCTTTAGGCAAATTGGCTAGGTGAGTAAGTGTATTACCGAACTGAATATTAATAATCACACGGGCATTGATGGCCCAACCATTGGCATCTAAAATGGGTGCAAGGTTTCGCTTGCGCAGTTTGAAAAAGGCCATAATCATAGATGGACCAGATATGACAAGTAATATTCCTGCCACTGCAATGGGCATTTTCCACCATTCCAATTGCATAAATCCTGAAACCACAGAAGCTAGGGCTGTTCCTATTGCTCCTAGTGCCAAGCCTATGGCTGCAAATATTCCAACAAATTTCCCAACGTCAAAAGGTGCGGGTGGGGCAGCATCAGGAGCAGGAGTCGCGGCTCCTTGGTTATGCAGAGCTTCAATTGAACTTGTTGCACCTGTTAAAGCTTTATTATCTTGTTCTGAAGCAAATTTGTTTGTTTGCTTTCTGATAAACTCTGAAATTTTGCGGTATGGCGACCAAAAAGCTTGTCGAATACTGATGGGGTTATCAACGATTTTAATAACTGTGGCATCATAATCATTGCCAGCTCTGTCATAAAACAAGGCATTTCTTCCCACCATTAAATTGTCAATATCACCATTAGTTAATGCCGCTACAATGGTTATGCTTTCATTGGTAGACTTAGAAACACAATCACAATAAATCAAAAACATACCACTTAAAGCCACCATAGCGTTATGCTTTGGCATATCGCTTACTTTTATACATAAATCACAACTGCGTTGGTCTATGTATAAAGTACCAGCTTGAAAGATGGCAGGAAATTCTGGTGAATATAGGTCATAGAATGTAACAAAGTTTTTAATAAGGGTGAATAAATCACGGTAGTATCTTACCAATTTATCAACTAAGATTATATTGTTTGCTTCATTTTTAAGAGCAGTATCTTTTTCAATGATAACATGCAACTGCTGTATGATGTCATTTGATATGATGTCTTGTATTTTTCCTATACCAAGCGATTCAACTGAGGAACCCGCCTTTTCGGCCATCCATTGTTCATAAACATTAAATTTGCCTATTATATTATGCCAATCTTTTTCATCCAAATCGGTTTTACCTGCAAATAATACCTTGCAAACTTTGTCGGCAAAATCATTCATTTGCGATTCCCATGCAGGATTTATTCCATTACTTAGTGGTAGTTTTTTTGCAGCTTCAATTTTGGCCAATGGATAGCTAGCTATTTCATCAATACAATTGCTTAGGTCTTTATTTGTTATGCTCTCAATTCGTGAAACCAATGCATTCAATACGGCAGTTGTATCAGTATCAAAGGCTGCCAATCTGCATCGCAGAAAATAATCATCAATTTTAGATTTTACAGATAAATAAGACAAATAGGCTTCTGGTGTTTCAACTCCAAATGGTAGAATATCTTTATTATCCTCGGCCTTCTTCTGCCATGTTGCAAATGCTAGGCAGGCATCTGAAAAAGCGAGTAATTGCTCTGTATTTATTCCTGCTTTACCATTTCTATCATTTGTTGAACCAATAAGAGTGATAATTTCATTTAGCAATGTTTTTAACTCAAGGTTGTCACATGAATCTTCAGTGATAATACCATCTCCATTAAAGGCAGTATTGGCAAATATTTTAACGGTATCTGATGTGTCTTCAACACTTAAGCTATTGGCATCAGGTTTACCAAGATTTTTCAATATGGTTTGCGCTGAAGAAAGTAAGGTTTTACCTTCTTCATTTTTTGTATTTATGGCACTTAGAGGAAACACAGATGCTTGTTTTAATAGGTCATCTGTATTGTTTATTACAGAAGAAATCCACTTAATGGCATTTAAAACTTCAGCCACTTTTATCTGACCATCTTTGTCTTCATCAATAAGTTCTAAAGTTTTGTAGTCAATTTCTAAACCATATACAGGGCAACTTAAGGCAGTCCATAATTTTTGATCTAGGTGTTCTAAAGCTTCAATATCTTTTCCTGATTCTAGATTTACACGATTAACTCCTCCAACTGAGGAAAAGCTCCAGATATGATTTTGATTTGACATAAAAAGGGTTTGATGAAGTAATGGTTTAATTGATAATTGCGAATGTAATAAAGGGAGATGATTATTCTATGCTCAGGTGTAGGTTATATGTGTAGTGCATTCTATCAACTGACAACCAAAAACTATCAACTATCAACTACTTTCTATTCTTCAATAAAATTATTCGATTTGCTTTTTTCTTCAGGTTTATAATTATCACAATCTAATTCAATCGTTAGGGGGGCTTTAGGTGCCTCCCATTCAGGAACTATTTTAATTAAATTGTCCTTGGTTACTTTTTGCATATAGGTACTCCAAATAGGCATGGCTTGGGCAGCACCACTTCCTAAATCAAGACTTCTGAAGTGAATAGCTCGGTCTTCAAAACCTGTCCATAAGCCGCTAACTAGGGTAGGGGTAATTCCCATAAACCAAGCATCGCTATAATTTTGAGTAGTACCTGTTTTACCTCCAACGGCACCAGGAATTTGGTATTGGTATTTTACTTTGGCAGCTGTTCCATGGGTGGTTACTTTTTCGAGCATTTTACACATCACATAACTTGTTTGTTCGCTCAAAACCTCTTTGGTTTTGGGTAATTCTTCTCGTATAACATTGCCGTTTTTATCTACAATTTTTAATAGGTATTGAGGCTTATGCCAAACTCCTTTGTTGGCGAATGTGCTATAAGCTGAAACCAATTCATATACCGAAATGTCAGCTGTACCAAGCGCTGAAGAAGGGTAGGGGGCTATGTCACTTTGTATGCCCATTTTCTTAGCCAAACTTATCACCGTTTTGATGGCATCAGGACCTAATTGTTTCAATAGGTTCAAGCAAACCAAATTGAATGAAAACTGTAATCCTCTGTACATGGTCATTTCAGGTGCTGTAAATTCATCATCTGCATTGCCTGGGTTATAATCAGGATAGCCCTCAAAGGTGATTGGTTTATTTGGAATGATAGAACATGGTGACATGCCATTATCAACAGCTGTGGTATAGACAAAAGGCTTAAATGTAGAACCTGCCTGACGTTTTGAATTGGTGTTTACATGGTCATATTTAAAATACTTATAATTATGGCCACCTACCCAAGCTTTTACATATCCAGTTATAGGGTCCATGCTCATAAAACCACATTGCATAAAGTATTTATAGTATTTAATGCTATCCATAGGTGTAATAGTGGTATCAATTTCACCACGTGAACTACTAAACAATCGCATTTTTACAGGGGTATTAAAATCCTTCATTATCTCAGATTCTGATTTGCCCATTTCTTTCAGAATTCTATACCTATCGCTACGCTTCATACCATAGGTTAAAAGCTCTTTATATTGCCCCCATGGTTCGCGGCCTTTCCAATGTGTATAGAATTTCTTTTGCATGGTTTGTAAATGCTCTTGTACACTTTGCTCCGCATGGATTTGCATTTTAGAATTAATAGTGGTGTAAATCTTCAATCCGTCCTTATAAAGGTTATAGCGATTTTCTTCGCACCAGTCAATCAATTCCATACGCAAGTATTCGCGGAAATAAGTTGCCAATCCTTCATTATGGTCATCTTCTTTATAATCTAATTTGATAGGTTCTACTTTAAATTTATTGGCTTCATCAGCTGTAAGAAAATCATTTTTACGCATTTGCTCTAATACGGTATTTCTTCTTTTCATTGAATTAGCGGGATTACGCAGTGGGTTGTATGCAGTAGGGGCTTTGAGCATACCCACTAATACTGCTGCCTCAGGTGCTGTTAATTCCTTAGGCGTTTTCCCGAAAAAAACCTTTGATGCCGATCGTATTCCAAATGCATTGCCACTGAACGGGACGGTGTTTAAATACATAGTAATGATTTCTTCTTTGGTATAGCGTTGCTCAATTCTAATAGCCGTAATCCATTCTTGTAATTTGGTTATTAGTTTTTGGTGAAAGTGCTTAAATCTTGTGCGTGGGAAAAGATTTTTGGCCAACTGCTGCGTAATGGTACTTCCTCCTTGTCTTTTACCAATAATGTTATATGCGATGATGGTAAAAATTCTTTTATTATCAATCCCAGAATGCTGATAGAAACGAAAGTCTTCGGTAGCTAGAAGCGCATTGATAAGTTGTGGGCTCAAATCTTCGAAATTGGCATTGCTTCTATTTTGTAAAAAATATTTACCTAAAACCACCCCATCGCTTGAATAGATTTCACTGGCTAGGTATGTTGTAGGATTTTCGAGCTCTTCAAGGGGTGGGAGTTTATAACTAGGTACAAAATCATTCCAAATAATGGTAATTAATAAAATAAAAGTTATCAGCCCTGAAATAGAAGCAATCCATAGCCATTTTATGAATTTCCAATACTTATTTCCCCAAAAATATTCTTTCATTTTCATCTGTTACTTTTCGATTTTAATCTCTGATTTAAGTTCTGTATTTGCTTCAGATTTAATACTAGTATTCACCTTTCGTTTTTGATAAAACTTATAGTATTCGTCAATACGTTTGTCTTTCAGAATTTTTTTGAAGGTTTCTTTCGATACAATAAATTCAATGTAAGGTTCAGTAACATTCATTTGCTTTGAAATTACTTCCACAGCTTTCAGGCCTTTAATATAATCAACACCTTTAGCTAAATTAGGAAACTCCCTTACCACCAACAATTGATAACCTTCATTGCTCAACATTGGATTTGATCGCAGGTTATCTAGAGAGGCATATTGTTCATTATAAGTAGCAATTTTCTCATTAAAAATTGTGAAATCAGCTTTCTCGTTTTTCATGGCAAAAACATAGAATTGTGGGGTGTTATCATCCAAATCAAAAAGGCTTACACTGGTATCTCCACCGACAGCAGCCACCATTTTTTGTTTTTTGTTTAAAAAATCTAGAGTTGCCTGCGAGGCTTTAGCCACGTCTGTTTCCTTATACTCCTTAGTTATATTTACTAAGGCCGTTTTAAAGTTTTCTAACGATTCAGTTTTACCAATAGCCAATGTGTTAATATAGTCAAATTTAGCCCGCATATTATTCCCAGGAAATTTTTTTTCAGCTTCTATTTTCATTTTTTTTACCTCTATGTAATTTCCAGCTGTATAGTTTGAATAGGTATTTTCATAAAATTGTACCAATGATTTATTTGCATCATTATCATCAGTCTTTAATGGCTTTCCTTGAATAAGCATGGCATAAGGGTGTTCTGGATATTGGGAAATTAAGTCGCTTTTGTTTTTATCTGATTTGTTTTTTTCTTTTGAATCAATATGAATTTTATAAAGGTAATAATAGGCTTCAGGCTCATATTCATTAGCAGGAAAACGCTTTTCAAGTTCTGACCAATATTTCAAGGCATCTTTGTTTTCTTTTAGCTTGTCGTAATAAATTTTACCCAGATTATGTAGTGCTTCTAAAATTTTATCATTTGATTTTTGCTTGGCCTCAGGTGTAAAAGGAACATTTTTTATCCAAGCCTCTTTATCTTTTTCTTTTGGTCCAAATAAATTTACAGTAACAGGTTCTTCTGGTTTTACTTCCTGTCCACTCATATTTGCATCTTGCTTGGTATAGTCTATTTTCTTGTCGGCACCTGCAGTTTGGCTTGTGTCTTTTGATTTTCCATTCTCATCTGCATCATTTTGCTTTGGCTTTTCTTTAGCAGCAATTCGCCAAAAATCTTCATTTGATCTCTGTCCCCATTTTTTTGAACTAAAGAAATCATTTTTACCCGATGCCACTAAACTGCTATTATAAAAATACCAACTTCCATCAGCTGAAACGGTAAGTGGAGGAGGAGCGTTTTCTTCGCCACCTTGGTTCTTTTGAAAACTTTCCTCAATCTTTGCTCTTTTTTTTGCTAATTTAGCTTCTAACTCTTTTTGTTTTTTGTCACTAAAAACCCATTCTTCCACTTTACTTTTAAGAGAGTTAGGACTCATTCTGGCCAATCGTTGCAATGAATCTTCTGTTTCAAAAACCACTAAATTATTAATCAAATCTGATAGGACCTCCTTGGTATTTTTAATCTTATTATAGTTTTTATCGCTGGGATCTATATTCTGAGCAGTTGAATCGTAGTAGGCTTTGGCTTTTTTATAATCTTTGGTTTCAAAGAATAATTTAGCTAATTCTAAATAAGATTTTGTTTTTTGAACTTTATTTGATTTAAAGTTTGAAACAGAGTTTTTGAATTGTGAAGTGGCAATTGGGAAATTCTTTTGGCTTAATTCTAATTTACCCAATTCATAATAAATTTGGTCTAAATAATCAATGTTCTTATCATCTCGTAACATTCTTTTTAGGTTGCGTCTTACTTTATTTACCGCTTGTTTATCCCTTGGGTCGTATATTTTGGTAATATTAATATTGGCATTAAAAGCAAAATCGTAAGGGGGATTCATTTTAATCACCTTATCGAAATGAAATAGGGCTTCTTGCTTGTTATCAGTAAGCATATACAATTGCCCTAAAATATAATTATATCTAATTTTTTGCTCCTTTTTTAAGTCTCCAGTAAGCGCTCTTTGAAGGTTAGGTATAGCACTTTTATATTTTTCCAACCTAATATTGATATCAGCCGCTGTGGCAAAAATTTCGGCAATATCCTTTTTGTCAATATTTTTATTTGAGACCAGTAGGCCAACTACAGCCTCAGCTTCTTCTATTTTGTTTAATCCCACATAGCATTTGGCAATCCAAGCTGAGCTAATATTTTTATACCCTTTCTTTTCATATTGTCCAATAACAAATTGAAAAGCCTCAACCGCTGAATAATAATCTCTTTTGAAGAATCGGCATTTAGCAATATTGAAATAGGCTTCATCCGTATAACTTCCTATAGTATGTAATTGGATGGTACCAGAAAATTTCTTTAAAGCCTCATCCAATAAATTAGCTGAGGTCTTGGCTGAAGCCTCATCACCATAAGGAAATACATCTAAAACTTTGTTGAAATCATGTACATGGCTTTTTTCTATTTGTGTTGTAGCATCTAATAACTTTTGTTCTCCATTGAAAAAGATATTGAAATGCCCTGTCATGCTGTGCCATTTCCTATTCATCCATCTATCACGAGTGGGATTGCAGGATAGTATCAGCAAGAGCATAGCTGCCAACAAAATACTAAGGTTTTTTATCAAGTTATTTTTTAAAGGTTTCAAATAAGGTATCTATTCTTAAATTTGATGCGATTATTAATTCATCAATTAGTTTCGCAATTTTAATTAATTATGGCTGAAAGTAGAAAGAAAAAATTTGTTGAGCGACTTCATTACAAACTTAGGTTGGTTTTAATCAATGACGAAACCTTTGAAGAGAAGTTTTCATATAAGCTTACGCCTCTCAATATTTTTGTTGCATTTAGCTCATTTGTAGTTATTTTCACTTTTTTAATCATTGTTGGAATTTTCTATACCCCCTTGCGTGAATATGTTCCTGGTTATACCAATAATGAGACTAAACGTAAAGTTCGCGAGTTATTGTATAAAACAGATAGCTTAAATCAGGCCTTGAAAGTAAAAGAAGACTATTTTAAAAACGTTTCGAATATATTAAATGGCGGAACTGGCTTACAATCAGATACAAGTGCTGAAGAAAGACCTGTGAAAATTAACGACTAGAATATTTCTTTCGCAATTGATTTTGTGATTTCGCTTAAACCCATTGTATAATAATGCAAAACAGGCACACCTGCGGCTTTCAATTCTTTTGATTGCTGGATGCACCATTCAATGCCCACTTGTTTAACAGCTTTATCATCTTTACAAGCTTCTACAGCATTTACTAAATCTTCAGGAATATCTATATGAAACACCTTTGGTAGAATTGTTAATTGCTTTTTTGTTGTCAATGGTTTCAAGCCCGGAATAATGGGAATATTGATATTCATTTTTTTACATGTTTCAGTAAATTCAATAAATTTTTTATTATTAAAGAACAATTGAGTAACAATATAATCAGCACCGGCCTTCACTTTATTGTCAAGCCATCTTAGGTCAGAGGCCATGTTTGGTGCTTCAAAATGTTTTTCAGGATAACCTGATACACCAGCACAAAAGTTTGAAGTAACTGGATTCTCGATATCTCTATCCAAATACACACCATTATTCATTTTAATAATTTGCTCCAAGAGTTCAATTGATGTTTTATTACCATCAGGCTCTGGTATAAAATTAGATTCATTTTTTACAGGGTCTCCACGAAGCGCAAGAATATTATCAATACCTAAGAAGTTTAGGTCGATAAGTGCGTTCTCCGTTTCTTCTTTACTAAATCCTCCGCAAATAAGGTGCGGAACAGTATCTACTTTGTATTTGTTCATCAAAGCAGCACAAATGGCTACAGTACCTGGTCTTTTACGTGTAAATACTTTATCAAAACCACCATCTAGTCTCTTTCGCAAAAGGAACTCCTCACGGTGGTATGTTACATCAATAAAGGCTGGTTTAAACTCCATTAAAGGGTCAATGCCTTTGAATAATGATTCTATTCCCTTGCCTTTAAGCGGTGGTAAAACCTCGATAGAAAATAAGGTTGATTTTGCATTATTGATGTGGTCTGTTATCTTCATATATATATCACAAATCTAATAAGTTTTAATAGCATACCCAATATTCAGTTATTAAAAGGCATTTTTTCATAAACACAATTTACTTCTCTTTTGTTTATACTTCCGCTTTATTTTAAATGAATCAAGGTTTTAAATAGATGGATTTTTCACTTTTGACAACTATTCTTCCGATTGGTTTGGCGGCAATATCAAAAATATCAAAGTCTTTAACAATCTGATTATATTCTTCAATAGATTCTTCAGAAACAGATATTAACAAGCCTCCCGAGGTTTGAGGGTCGCACAAATGAATGAATTCAAGTCCTGATAATCCATCTGTATCATCTTTGTAAGCATTATAGTTTTTAGTAGTAATATCAGGAAAACAAAATTGTTGGGTATAGAACTCAATGTTTTCAATCAAGGGGATTTGGCTAAGAAAAACTTCGGCCGATATATTTGATCCTCTTGTCATTTCATTAAGGTGACCAAGCAATCCGAATCCTGTAACATCGGTCATAGCGTTAACTCCTTTAATGGCAGATATAGCAGAGCCTGCAGAGTTAATTGTAGTCATTATTTCAACCATTTTATGATAGTCATTGTCTTTAATAATTCCTCTTTTAAGGGCTGATGATAATATGCCTAATCCAAGAGGTTTAGTAAGAAATAAGTAATCGCCAACCTTAGCTGTAGAGTTTTGCTTTAATCTTTCTTTATTGGTCATTCCGTTTACAGATAAGCCGAAGAAGGGCTCATTGCTCTCTATGCTGTGTCCACCGCTGAGTGCAATACCTGCTTTCATACAAATTGTTCTTGCTCCATTCAGCACTTGTTGTGCTTCAGTCGCAGGGATTTTTTCTAATGGCCAACCAAGAATGCCCAATGCCAAAATAGGTTTTGCCCCCATGGCATACACATCACTGATGGCATTGCAAGCAGCTATTTGACCAAAAGTAAATGCATCATCAACCATAGGCATAAAAAAGTCGGTGGTACTAACCAACACATTTTTATCGTCAATAGCCAATGCTGCTGCATCATCATTTGTGGTGTTTCCCACCAATAATTGTTCATTGATTGGTGAAACAATATCTGTTTTTAGAAGAATAGCTAATTCTTCTGGAGCTATTTTGCAACCGCAACCAGAACCTTTACTGAATTGAGTAAGTTTAATCATTTTGCTTTTCCCACTGTAAAATTTTTATTGTCATTTCCTCAACATTTAGCTTGTCAAAAACCATTGGAATAACTGTACCTAATTCACGCTTTGAATTACCATAAATATATGTTTTATCATAATATTCAAGCATCAAAATAGACCATTCTCTGATAAGGCCATTACTCAGAAAATCAAGTGCTTGGTTTAGTCTTAAATTACCCAGGCGTTTTTGAAGTTTACTGGTATTGTTGGCTAATTCCGTATAATTAAAACAGCCATACTCTTTCACAATATAATTTACTCTTTCTTCTAAAGGTATTTGCACATCAAAAGTAATTGCCTTTTGCATTTGGTTAAAAATGGGCAATGGGATGACATTTGACCCAATAGTTCTGCTTTCATTTTCAAGCCATAAAGTTTTACTTGAATTTAAATCCTTCCATTCCATAACAAGTAAATTTTCAAACTGCTCATTACTAACTTGGGCTGACTGTCCCATTGATCCGAAGGCTGAACCTCTATGATTGGCAAGACTTTCAAGGTTAATAACTTGTTCCTCCATTTTACGAAGTTGTTCAATTATTAAGGTTTTGCCTGAACCAGTTTTACCTCCAATTATCTTAATTTTTCTTTCTTCACTAAGAGAATCTGAAGTCCAATTTCTAAAGGCTTTGTAACCACCTATTAATAAGTTGACTTTAAACCCAGCAGTATGCAAAATAAAAGCCATGATATTGCTTCTCAATCCACCTCTCCAACAATACACATTAATGATTTTATCAGGGGAAATTTTCAAAGCACTTTCTATGTACTGGCTAAATTTAGGTCCTACCAATTGATAGCCTTGTATAACGGCAGATTGATTTCCGGAATTTTTATAGGTCGTTCCTATTATTTTTCTTTCTTCATTATTCAGTAAACTAAGATTGATGGCGCCCGGAATATGAGCATGTTCATATTCTAAAGGACTTCTAACGTCAAGAGTTGGGATGTTTCTTATAATCTCTAAATATTCTTTTATGGAAAGATTTGTTATCAATATTTTGAAAATTTTGAATGTAAATATAGATTAAAAACATCTATAAATTATAATTTATGTTTTTTATTAAATCCAGTTTGCACTATTCACCTTTAACAAATCTTTGGATTTTCAAAAAGCCATCTTTAGTTTGAGATTTAATGATATACATTCCATTACGTAAGGATGAAAGGTTAATTACTTTTTCACCATTTGCCAAAACTGTTTCTTCAATTATTTCTTGACCCGATAAATTAAAAATACTTAAGCTAAAGGGAATATTCATTTGATTAATAATGCTAATATTATTTGAGCTTGGGTTGGGAAATATTTCAAATGAATTTGATTTTAGTTCAATCATAGAACTCATTGAAGTATCAGTTTGTGTTGGTTTTTGATTGAAAAATTTATAAGATGCGAAAACAGGGTAATGATCACTAGTTGAATAGCTGAAACCAGGTAAATATACATTGGCATTATCAAATACATCGATGCTTCCATCAATATAGAATTTATTCAAACTATCACTCACCAAAATATGGTCGATTACACTTCCGGTGTAGTATGTTTTTCTTCCTTTATCCGCTAAAGTTTTAGAAGTAAAAAAATAATTTGCATCAATAAGACCTTTAAATGGGGAGGCCGAAGTGCCATCAAATATCGTATAATCAAGTCTATCATTCCAATCTCCTAATACTATGTATTTTTTATCTATAAGTACCGCTTCTAAATATAATTTTAGGAAGTTGGCCGCATTTTTCCTCTTTAGATATGCATCTTGTTTTTGGCTTGTTGTACCAGTATTTGCTTTCAGGTGCACTGATATAACATACAAGGTATCCAAGTCGCCTTTTTTATATCTTAATGTCGTCATAAGTGGAGGCCTTCCTGCAAAATCATTATAATATGATGTTAGTATATGCTCTTCCTTTATTTTATCAAATAAGTTATTTTTCCATAAAATAGCCATTTTTTGAGTTTGATTAAAAGTAGAAATAGAAGCGCTGTATGAACTTAATTGATTCATCATATTCGTAAAGGTTTGTTGGTTTGAAACCTCCTCTAAACTCCAAATATCAATATCTACAGTTTTAATTAATTTAACGATATGGTTGAATTGGGCGATTTCATCACTTGGACCATTGGTTGAATCACCAAACCATTCAGTATTCCAAGCAGCTATTTCTAAAAGTGAATCAACTCCAAATTTCGGGAAATTTTGTGCTTGTGTATAAAACGATAAGGAAAGAAATATAATTAGTAAATTTTTCATGATGATGTTCGAAAACAAATTTAAGCTTTGCTTTTATAAACAAAAGCCAAATAGGCTAAACTGCCAATAATAATTGTAAAAATAGTTTGAAAACCATGTATAATTATGGCTAAGGCATTTGCTGTTATGCTTGATAAACCCAATAGAATAAATGCTTGTGATACACCATAGTGATAGGCTCCAGCCGATCCAGCTTGTAGGGGTATTGACCTAACAAATGATCCAATAATCATTATCTGAAAGGCCATATAATAGTTCAGATTTGACGATTCTACGAATGTGTAAAACCACAGATAGGTCATTAGAAAATAGCAAATCCAAATACAAATGGTGTATAAAGAGAACATAAATATGTTTTTTATTTTCGCAAGCATTTTTACAGAAATCCAAAAACCTTTAAGCCAAGTTTTAATCTTGTTTTCTGACTTACCTATTAGGTATAAGCCAATAAAAGTAAAGGTAAAAAAAGCAATGATAAATCCTATAAATTGATTCGTGGGAATCATTTTAAAGTTAATAAAAGATATAAGAAGTTTAGAGTGATTGACATACTCTAAAATTATGGCCAAAATAGATATTAATATAAGTGTTATAACATCTATGGTACGTTCAAATATTACAGTAGTCAAACTTTGATTGATGGGTGTTGCATTCATTTTTTTTAAAACGGCACAACGAGTAACTTCGCCTAACCTTGGAATTGCAAAATTTACCAAATATCCAATACACAATGCTATCGTGAGGTTTGATTTTGGTATATCTTGATTGATTTGGCGAAAAAGCAATTCCCATCTTAATACCCTAAAAAAATAAACAATGATGGATATGAAAAGTACTGGTATTACTAAAATAAAGTTTCCACGATATATAGTCTCAGTGACCTCTTTGAAATCAAGTTTATGCAAACTCAAATAAAGAAGCCATGCCCCAATTGATAACAAAAGCAAATACTTGAAAAATGTAAAAAGCGTATTCTTCAATAGTGTAATTATTTGACTCTGTATACAAAAAGCTTATTCTCATTACTTCCCAAAGCTAAATACATATCGGCATCGCTGTATAAATTACCGAATCCGAATTGTTTACATCCTTTAAATTTAAACATTGAATAAGGTTTACCTTTACTATCGCTTATATTTAACTCACAATTAATTTGAGACAAGTAAGCGATGGACATCTTTCCATCTAAGTTAACTATTTCTGGTCTATTATCTAAAGTGCTGTCTGACCATTTATAACTAAAACCTAATTCCATTTTTTGATTGTAAAATTCATAAGCGTTATTCGTTTTAATAAAGTAATTCTCATCATTTGAATTTTTATTATTTAGAACTTCAAATCCAATATTCGATTTAATGAGATATTCAGAAATGGGTCTGATCTTACCATTAGAAAAAGCATCTAGGACAATTAGTTTATTCGTAGAATCAAGGCAATAAAATCTAACGGTTCCTGTATCTATTTGTTTGTGGTTAATATATTTATAAGTAATGCTACTATCCAGTTTTATAATGGTAGATTTTTTACCGTTTGATAGATAAAAATCAATTTTTCCTTTTTCGTTTAAACTGTAAATAGTATTTTCATTTGCTAAAGTAAATCCTCTGATAGGTTGAATAGCATTTGGCCAAATTTCTTTAGGGTTGAAGCCTGCTTGAAGCATTCCTTTGCAATCATATTGCCATATTTTATAGTATTTGCCAGCCACATATATTTGATAACTATGGTCAGATAAAAAGTCAAAAACACTAATTGGGAATTGGGTAGCTGCCGGAATCCAAATAGGAAAATTTTGACTATTTTTGCCATTAGCATCTATCAAAAACAATTGATTATTTGTATTAAACAAATACTCCGTAGTGCCATTTTTGAAGATATCCAATTGATGAATTTCACTTATGATTGCTGAACTTAATTTTACTTTCCATAATTGTTTTCCATCTTTGTCAAAACAATACATATTGAATTTGGCATCTTGCACCAATATAACTTGCTCATTTGTGTTAGAGTTGGTAACAAAATAAGGTTTACTTATGATACAAGTATCAATATTCGCTTCCCAAATCAATTCAGTTACATTTGTTTCAGATTTATTAAACTGCAATAATAGCTGTGTCGAAAATGTTTTTTCACCTTGTGATGCAAATTGTGCAGCAAAAATCTCCGCTTTTTGGTAATAACCTTTGTTAATACTTACAGAACTAACTATAGATGAATTACCAAATGTATTAACTAGATTAATGGCATTTTTATTAAATACCATCACCTCAACCGAGTTTTGAGAAGATAAGATGGATTTGGCTTCTTTGTATGATTCAAGTGATTGCAGGGTATTATTTTCAGTCATCTTATCAAGAGTGTGTTGCAGCAGTTGAGTGTTAGAGGCAAAAAATATAAGACCATTATTAATACAATAATAATTGATAGTAAGTTTTTCAAATCCAGAACAATAATATTTAAGCACATTTCCAATTGGCATAAAATTGAACTTACTTGAATTTTGCTCAGTAGAATCAATGGTGTCATTTGAACTCGCTTTTATTTTTGCTTCAATACATTTAGCTGAATTGATAAATTCATTCAAATTTTGAGGAGCAAAAACACCTACCCAAGAGCTATCTGTGCTTAAACCATTGGCATTTAGATTGGCAATTAAGTAATTGTTACCAAGACTTGGTACAAAGGCTTCATTAAGTTTTATGTTCAAGTTTTGTTCAATACTATCATTGTATATCTTATATTGATTTAAAGTGTTATTTGACCCAAGGTATTCAAATAGATTTTTTTGATAGGTGACTATGTTGGAAACGTTTTGCAATAGATAAAAATTTGTACTTGAGGGAAGTTTATCGGTGATGGATTGAGAACTTGGAATTTGATCCGAAAAGATATCCAAAAATTGGAAAAGTGAATCGTCAGTTATACTTGCACCCGAGACAAGTAAACTGTTTTCTTTCATATTTATATCGCCCCCTGACCAATTTGCAATTGAAGGCATAAAAGAAAAAGCATTAGCATGAGTTTCGTTTGTGAAACTATTAAAAAATGACTCAATATTTTTATAATTGATATAAATATTGAAATCGCTAGTAAGTGATTTTACAAAGTTTAAACTCTTCAAACCCGTATTGGCATAACTGTTAAAATACTTGCATTTAATTAATGCTTCTTCAACAAGAGAGCCTTCAAATGCAAACATGAGTATG
>RGVD01000250.1 GCA_010027395.1 Bacteroidota bacterium | reverse complement strand
AATCGCAACAAGTTTTATGTTTATGTTGGTGATTCTTTTAAAGATTGTGATGAATTAAAACCTTGGTTAAAAAAGTAACAACTTTTTGTAAATTGTTAAATTCATTATGACCTTATTATAGGCTAATTCACAGGTTAACATTTTTTCCTTCTCAGTAATGTGAAGATTTAGTCCTCGCAGTGGTAGTCAACATCTATGGCGCTCATTTTCTTTTCGGTTTTTTCACCAGCCTGTTTGGCTGCCATCATTTTATTGATGATACGCTGACGCTCTTGCTTTATTTGGGTTCTTAAAATTTCATCTTTCTCTAAACTAAAATAACAAATTCCATCAATAAAGGTATGAGTAGGTTTAGCATATATACTTAATGGATTATCTGTCCATAGCACAAGATCTGCGTCTTTGCCAACTTTTATGCTTCCCAATTTATTATCTAAGTGCAACATTTTAGCTGGATTTAAGGTAACCATTTTCCAAGCCTCTATTTCACTTATATTTCCATATTTAATCGTTTTAGCCGCTTCTTGGTTTAACCTACGTCCCATTTCAGCATCATCGCTATTTATCGCCACGGTTACACCTGCTTTAGACATAATAGCAGCGTTATATGGGATAGCTTCAATCACCTCATACTTATAAGCCCACCAATCAGCAAAGGTAGAAGCACACACGCCATGAGCTTTCATTTTATCAGCCACTTTATAACCTTCAAGAATATGAGTAAACGTATTTACTTTGAATCCCATGCTATCTGCCACATGCATCAGCATATTGATTTCACTTTGCACATAACTATGGCAAGAAATGAAACGTTTTTTATTCAATATTTCTACCAAGGCATCTAGCTCCAAATCTTGCCTTGTCAAGGTAGGATTTGCTTTCAATTTGGCTTCATATTCTTTGGCTCTGATAAAAGCATCATAATAAACCTGCTCAACGCCCATGCGGGTTTGAGGATAACGTGATGTACTGCGGTCTCCCGCATTGGACTGCTTTACATTTTCGCCCAACGCAAATTTGATAAAGCCATCTGCTTGTTCGATTTTCATCTTTTCAGGAGCAAGTCCCCAACGCAATTTAATTAAAGCACTTTGACCTCCCACTGGATTGCAACTTCCATGAAGTAATTGACATGAAGTAACACCACCCGATAATTGTCGGTAAATATTGATATCATCACAATTAATCACATCCCCTATTCTTACCTCGCTTGTTAATGCTTGTGTGCATTCATTTACACCTCTATAAATAGCAATATGTGAGTGCTCATCAATGATTCCATTGGTAAGATGTTTGCCAGTTGCATCAATAATTTTAGCATCTTTTAACGACAGATTTTTACCGATGGCAACTATCTTTCCGTTGCTAATGGCAACATCTTTTTCAGTTAATATTCCTTCATTTTCATTGGTCCAAATACTGGCATTTTTAAAAATAATAGTTTCCACTTTCCCACGTTCTTTGGTTCCATAATCTGTAAATGGATAAATAATATCCCCCAATGAAATGCTAGGTATGCTATCAGCCTTTTTATCTTTTTGCTTAATTGCTTCAGCCCAAATTGCTTTAAAGTTTTGAAAACTACCATCTGCCATCTGTGCTTGTCCTATGAGGGTTTTCACTTGTTGTAGTGTATCTCCGAAACCTTCAATTTTTTCAGGCCAAACAGTCAAACGAATGTTGTTTTCTGATTTCTTGTTTTCTTTAAAAGTTATAGTAATTAGATTAAGTTGGTTGTGATAAGTTCCTTTAAGTGTGTCATTGCCCAATATATTAACTTGAGGCTTGTTAGCTTCACCATCTATTTTTAAGGTGTAATTTTCATAGCCCTTTAAATCCATTTTATACACTCCTCTGGCATCAAAGGCAGGAAGCTCATTGATCTTGTGTTTGTGGCCTGTCACCCAATTTTCAGTGATTATGGCCTCTTTATCAAAAATGCTTCTTGTGCTAATAAAGAAATTTGCAATCATTCCTTTTTTTAGAGAACCTAATTGATTTGCCTTAATCAATCTAGCAGGCGTTTCAGTCAAGGCTTTCAATGCAGCTTGCTCAGGCAAGCCATAACTTATTGCTTTACGTAAGTTTTTCAAAAACTCATTGGCATCAGAACAACCAGAAGAAGTTAATGCAAACTCTATTCCAGCTTGACTAACAAACCTAGGATTTGCGGGAGCCAATTCCCAGTGTTTTAAATCTGCCAAAGAAATATAATTGGCATCATAAGGATCATCTACATCATTTGGTTTTGGAAAATTAATAGGAATGATTAATGGAGTCTTGGTAGCCGTAATTTCATTTAATCTTTGGTATTCATCACCCGCACCTTTGATAATGTATTGTGAAGCAAATTCATTTGCAATTTTGTTAGCTCTAAGAACAGATAACTTATTTTCTACCTCAAAAATTTGTGGCAATGATTGAAGAGCGAGGAAAGCCTCCAAACTTAAATTACTTTCTTTATTTTGGCTTTTGTACCATTTAGCATCATAGTAAGTTTGACGAATTAGAGCAATGGTTCCCATCATTGATCCAGGATAATCTTGACTTGATGTTCCTTTGTTAAAACTCATGCTAGCGGCAGCTCTTGCATTCAATAGTAACTCATTTTCTTTTCCACTTCCAAGCAATACCAAAGCAGTACTTCCTCTGCAAATACCATCTTGCACACCGCTTAATGTAGCACCAAATCCAGCTTCAAGGTATTGTTTTGACTTCTTCTCATCATAACTAAAATAATCTGCTGCATTCAACTCAGCGCGAATAGCCTCGTTCCAACTATAGGCTCCTTTTTTATTTGAGACGAACTGTTGACCTCGGGCTTGTAAATCATTGTTCCAATTGATTCCGTAATTGCTATATAAATCAATAAAAGAAGGGTAAATAAAACGACCCTTTACATCTATTACTTTTGCTTCTTTGGGCACAGCAATTCCAACTCCTACATTTTCCACTTTTCCATCTTTAATAATAAGCGTAGCCTTTATAAGTTTGGTTTGGGCATCCACAAAAACAGTGGCATTTGTAAATGCATAATAATCTGGCTTATCATCATGAGGACCATTAACAGGGAATGTCTGTTGGGCATAGTTTATTTCTATTTTCCTTTTAAATCTGTTTCATTAATGGCGTAACCCCATTTGACAATACCTGTTTTATCATAACATGAAATGGTCAATTGTCTTTGTCCTTTTTTACCACTAACCTTTATTCCGCAGTAGTTATTGTCAACTACCAGCGTATTCTCCACCCTGTAGGGATTATTTGCTTCCTTAGTTTTTAATATATTGCTTGGACCAGCGCTTATGGGAGAGCTTGTTAAGTCATACATTGGATAATTGAAGGCGTAAGACTTTTTAACACCTGTAGCATCATTATCATCCGGTTTTGATTCATATTTTAACAACTCTGTGTGGTGCCTGTCACCTGATAAAAATACC
>RGVD01000249.1 GCA_010027395.1 Bacteroidota bacterium | reverse complement strand
CATTCGTTCACCCATTCGACAAGCTCAGGGTGACAGCGGATTGGGAATTTTCTTTGTTGCCTCTGTGTTGTATATTCTCTATGGGCTTTGTGGTTGATAAAGGAGCAAGGAATTATGCAGGAGAAAATTTGAGGCTTTCGTTCACCCATTCGACAAGCTCAGGGTGACAATTAATTAGCAAATTGTGAATTAAAAATTCAAGTCATTATTCTCTCATTACTCCCTTTCTAGAGGCCGTGAAGAATCCAAGCTTCGCTCCACCAGCCGACCCCGAAGGATTTGACAGGGAGGCTTTTCATCAAATTCTTCCCATTGAAATTTTCGAGTTTTTGAATGAGAAATTGTAAATAGAAATCTTCCTCTACTCCCCTATTCTTCCTCCTAAGTGCTTAGCCAAAAACTTCTCCATAGCACCGTAAAAATCAAATTGGTTTTCTTCATTACCAAAGCCATGTCCCTCATCATCCTTCACCATATATTCTACCTGAACACCACGCTTTTTCAATGCTTCCACCACTTGATCGCTTTCAGCGGGTCGTTTGCACCTTGAGCAATAAACAATGGGCATTTGATTTTATCTACAAAATAAACAGGAGACGCATCATGCATCAAGGCTGAATCTTTCTCAGGATCACCTACCATTTCATGCATCATATTCAAAAAAGGTTTCCAATAAGGGGGGATGGTTTCCATAAAAGTAAAGAGATTTGACACTCCCACATAGTCAACTGCGCAAGCATACAATTCGGGTGTAGAAGTAATACCTGCAAGCGTTGCATAACCACCATAACTTGCGCCATAAATGGCTACACGCTCGGGATCAGCTATACCTTCCTTAACCAAATATTCAACACCATCTGTAATGTCTTGTTGCATACTTAAACCCCATTGCTTAAAACTTGTTTCCCAAAACTTTCTACCATAACCTGTTGAACCTCTAAAATTCATTTGTAACACCGCATAACCTCTGTTGGCCAAAAATTGCACCTCTGCATTCCAACCCCATTCGTCTCTGGCCCATGGACCACCATGTGGGTTTATCACAACTGGCAAATTTTTAGCTTCTACCCCACTTGGCAATGTTAAATATCCATGTATCATCAATCCATCCTTTGCTTTATAAACAATGGGTTTCATTTCACACATTTCATTTTCATTCAACCAAGGTGCACGGTCAGCAATTTTGCTTATTTCTTTTTTTGTATCATCATAAAAATAGCTTGATCCAAGAGATCTATCGCTAATGGTTCTTACCAAAAACTTATCTTCATTTTTATTCTGACTGGTAATGATAATTTCATATTTATTGCCCAACAAATCTTTCAATTTCTCATACATCGTCTCGTATTCTTTATCCAAATACTTTACTTGCTCCTTGTCGGTAGTATATGTAATAGCAGTTAAAACCTTACGTTTCTTTGAATAATCCAATCCATCAACATCCACTTCATCGTTCTTATAAATAACTTCCATCTCTTTTCCATTGGCAATATCAAACTTTACAATGGCAGCTTTATCTCTTCCTAAATTAGACGCAGCATAAAGAAATTTATTATCGAAAGTGAAAAATAAAGGGCTTACACTTTCCTTGAAACTAGTGGTCAACACAGATTTAAAATTACTCTTGTTATCATCTCGGTAAAGCAAATTGGTATTTACCCCATCTGATTGAACAGCCACTCTAATAGTACCATCATGGTCGGTAATCCAATTGGTAACACCCCCTGGATTCTCTGCTTCCATTTTCAGCTCGCCAGTATTGATGTTTAATCGGTAAACATCAAACAATTCTGGATTGCGTTTATTCATGCCTACCAACACCTCATTTTCGTTCTCCTCCAACTCGTCCACTACTTGCACATTTACATCCTCAAAAGGAGTCAAATCCTTCTGATTTTTGCCATCATCATCCACTGCATACAAATGGTAATTTTCATCTCCATCAGTATCTCTTATGTAAATGATACGCTTATTTGTTTTCCAAAAATAAGCTTCCACATCGCGGTCTTCTATAAACGTTACTTGGGTTGTATCTTCACTTCCTAATGCAGAAACAAAAATATTCATTCTGTTTTTATAAGGCTTGGTAAAAGATATTTTATCTCCAATTGGTGAAAGAGAAAAATAAGCAATATCAGGATTTCTAAAAAAATCCTTCATAGGGATAACACGAACGGGTTCAGTCATTTTATTTTGATTTTGTTGACAAGAAAATAGAATTAAAATAGCAAATATGTTTAATAACCTTGACGATTTCAGTATGTTATTCATAAATATTTTTTCGGCAAATTAATAAATACTGAATTGCAAAATATAATATTTGATAAAAGTAATTATAGTTGGATGGTTGGGAAATAAAGAAGTATTACACTTTTATTGAATGACTTTTTCTTGCTTTTTCCATCCAGTAATAAAATTCCAAATAGCACTTCCTCCAAACACAAATCCTAGCGTCATGAGAATTAATTTACAAGCAAAAGACAAATAACGGTCTGGTTAAAAAGTTGATTTCAAAGTCAAAAATATGAATCTGAATAAAGATTAATGGCCACCTGTAGCTTCTAATTGGCCTTCGTAAATGCCTTGTATTTTTAAAATACTTCTCACTTTCCAGGCATAAAAGGCTAGGTAAGCAAAACAAACTACACCCACAACATAACTGTTTTGAATTCCTATATTTTCAGAAATAAGGCCCTGCAGCCAACTTACTATGCCGCCTCCCATTATCATCATAATTAAAAAGCTACTTCCTTGACTGGTGTTTTTTCCTAATCCGGAAATGGCTAATGTAAAAATACAAGGCCATAATGTGCTACAAAACAACCCCACACTTGTAAATGCGTATACACTGGTAATACCGGTTGTTGCCATTCCTATAAGTATTGCTAAAATTCCTAAAACAGAAAAGATAAAAAGCATTCTTGCCGGGTTTCCTTTGCTTGAAATGTCAGCAGCAATAAGTACCAAAATGATTAGTCCATAAACATAAAAAGGTGTTAAATCATGTTTTGCAATTGCATTAACGAATAAGAAAACACCAAAAGCCAAATAAGGAGCGATGAAACGAAGAATTTTTCGCATACTCATGTTTTCAGTAAAGGCTTCAACTGCACCGGTCCAACGACCAATCATTAAGCTTGCCCAATACAGAGAAATATAGGGGGCAATATCACCGATATCAAAACCCAATTTACTTTCCATATACGCAGGTAAATTGCTTGCAGTTGAAACTTCAACACCAACATATAGAAATATAGCAATCATACCTAACACCAATTGAGGGTATTTTAGTGCAGAATTTCTAGCTAATTTATTATCATTATATGCTTCATCAATAGTCGTTGGATGCTCGGGTAATGTAGAAAATTTTAATAAAACGGCAACTAATAAAAAGGCAATTCCTAAAACTAAATACGGAATTTTAATACTCTCAATATCTAATTCTGAATTTGCAGAGGT
>RGVD01000248.1 GCA_010027395.1 Bacteroidota bacterium | reverse complement strand
TTAATTCGCGGCTATGGCTGAACGCATCAAAACCCTAAAAGAATTTTATCCTTACTATTTATCAGAGCATAAAAATGGCACAAGTCGTTTGCTTCATTTCATTGGCACTACGCTGTTTTTTGTTTTTTTAATGGGCGCCTTTTTGTTTCATAATATGTGGTTTATTGTTGCTTGCCCAATGGCTGGCTATGGCTTTGCATGGGTGGGGCATTTCTTTTTTGAGAAAAACAAACCTGCCACATTCAAATATCCTTTGTTTAGTTTAGCATCTGATTTTATTCTGTACTTTGAGATAGTAAACGGTAAAGAGAAAATTTTTCGTGATTAAATTGTTTTTATCATTTTTGTGCGAATATTGATTCGCCCTTACGAATGCTATTGCAGCAAGTCTCACCTGCGACCTATTTATAAACTAACTCATTCCCCCTCTTTTCTTGGCTCTCTTGCGTTCTACAGCCCTGTTGCGAGGTTTTGTTTTTAATGGGTTACGTCTTCTTGGTCCACCCAATTGTTGTTTTTTATTCTTGGCTTTTTTCTCATGAAAAGATCCTTTTGGGGCTGTTTGCTTGCGTAGCTTTAAGTAATTTTTACTTTTCACAACTGGCAATTCTTCTTCTGCAAAAACTGATGAAATTTCCACCTCATTTGGCAAGGCTTCAATATGGATGCTCATTTTCATCATGGCCTCAATGGCTTCAATATATTCCTCTTCCACTTCGTTGATAAAAGTGATTGCCGTTCCATCTTTATCTGCCCTACCTGTTCTACCTATTCGGTGAATATAATCACCTGGAATTTCAGGTGTGTCAAAATTTATAACATGGCTCACATCTGCAATGTCTAAGCCACGTGCCGCTATATCAGTAGCAATTAAAATACGAGTCTTTCCTTCTTTAAACAAATTCAAGGCTTCAAAACGTTTATTCTGCGATTTGGCAGAATGGATCAAACCCATTTGCTCTGGAAATTTAGATGCTATTTGGGCAAACAACCTATCGGCCAGTTTTATTTTTGAAACAAATACCAAAACCTTGTTCATGCTTTCATCTGTCTCAAGCAAATGCAGCAAGAGATTTACCTTAGTAAAGTAATTCGGAGGAGTATATCCCAATTGTTTTATTTGTGTCAATGGTGTGCCGTGTGCCGCCACTTCTACTTTCTGAGGGTTTACAAAAAAAGTAGAAATGAGTTTTTCAACCTCTTCGGTTAATGTAGCCGAAAACAAAATGTTTTGGTGTTTAGGAGGCAGCATATCCAATATGGTGGTAAGCTGCGCTCTAAATCCTGTTTCAAGCATTTCATCCACTTCATCTATCACCAAACTTTGAATGGACTTAAGTCGTAAAGCACCTATGCTAGCCAAATCTATTAACCTGCCTGGGGTTGCCACCAACACATCCACACCTTTAAACACTTCTGCCTTTTGAGTGTTGGTGTTTGAACCACCATAAATTCCGGAATACCTAACTGTGATATATTTTGTAAGCTTTTCAATTTCACCTACAACCTGCATTACCAACTCGCGAGTAGGAACCAAAATGAGCAAACGAGGGTGTTTTTGCTCTGAATATTTCAATTGACGTAGCAGAGGCAACAAATAAGCAAAAGTCTTACCTGTTCCCGTTTGTGCCAATCCAATCATATCGCAACCCGACATAATCACAGGAAAGGCCTTTTCTTGAATGGGAGTAGGATGAATGTATTCCAAGTCTGAAAGGGCGTTCAGTAAAGCTTTGTTTAAATTTAAGTCTTCGAAATTCAAAATATAGGTACGTAAAAATTTGTCTTCAAAACTAAACTAATTAACTCAAATGGCTAAACTTAGATTGAACAGCATCAAATACGTGAATTTTATAAAAAAGTAAAATCAATTATGAAAAACAATTTGTAGTACTTTGCATTGTTATTTAAAAAGAAAACGATGTTAAACTTTGAATTTAAAAACCCTACCAAAATCCATTTTGGTAAAGGATTGATAGCAAAAATTGTAAATGAAATTCCTGCCCATGCAAAAGTATTGATGTTGTATGGTGGTGGAAGCATTAAAACCAATGACATATATGAGCAGGTAAAAACTGCGCTCAAAAACTTTGAAGTGCTTGAATTTGGGGGTATTCCTGCCAATCCCGAGTATGATGTTTTGATGAAAGCCTTGGATATTATCAAAAGCGAAAATATCAATTATCTATTAGCAGTAGGTGGCGGTTCGGTTATTGATGGAACCAAGTTTTTATCTTCTGCTGCATTATATAATGGTGACAACCCTTGGGATATTTTGCAAAAAGGTATTCGCACAGAGGTAGGAATGCCATTTGGTGTGGTCTTAACTCTGCCAGCCACAGGTTCTGAAATGAATTCGGGTGCAGTGATTTCGAGAGCTGAAACCAAACAAAAACTAGGCATGGGTGGACCGGGATTGTTTCCTCAGTTCTCCATCCTCGACCCACAAGTAATTGCTTCTATTCCACCAAGACAAATTGCCAATGGCATTGTAGATGCCTATACGCATGTGTTAGAACAATATATGACCTACCCCATTGGGGCTTTGCTGCAAGACCGCATTTCAGAAAGCATCATGCAAACGCTCATGGAAATAGCACCACGCATTATGCAAAATCCTGCTGATTATGACACCGCTTGTGAGTTTATGTGGAGCTGTACCATGGCTTTAAATGGACTTATTCAAAAGGGTGTTCCTACTGATTGGACTGTGCATGCCATTGGTCATGAGTTAACGGTTTTATATGGCATAGACCACGCAAGAACTTTGGCCATTATTGCACCAAGTCATTACCGTTACAATTTCGAAAGTAAAAAAGAAAAATTGGCTCAATATGCCGAAAGGGTTTGGAAGATTAATGAAGGTACAACTGATGAAAAAGCGCATGCAGCCATCAACAAAATGGAGGCCTTCTTTCAATCATTAGGTATAGAAACCAATTTATCTAAATATAACGAGAACTACAAAGATGCTGCACCATTTATCTTTAAAACATTTACAGAAAGAGGTATGATGAGACTTGGCGAACACAAAAACATTAGCCCTGATGATGTGGTAAAGATTGTTGAAATGAGTTATTGATTCAAATTCTTTCTAACAAAAAACGCGCAGCCTTCGGCTGCGCGTTTCTATATTAAAACCTAACCACAATTACAAAATAGCAATCTGGTATTGTATCACAAACATGCCTTTTCTATCTTGACTAATCAAATCCCCAGCACTATTTGGATTAAACACAGGGCGGTTTTGGTAATGGAAACTCATTTTTGAATTGTGTCCTTTTATTAACCAATTCACTCCTACGTCAATTAAAGTGCAAGGGTCTTTTAACCTATCGAAATTTGAATAAGTAATACCTGCATAGGGTTGCAAGGTTCCTTGAGAGCCTAAGAGGTCTTTCTTCATTAAATACCCTGCTTCAGCAAGGATGGTTGTTCCGGTTCCGTTCATAGGAAATGCATTACCAAAATTTCTAAGTT
>RGVD01000247.1 GCA_010027395.1 Bacteroidota bacterium | reverse complement strand
ATTTGGACATGTCATCATTTCTTCTTCTATTTTTTCTACAATAAAGTTTATAAAAGCGGCAGCAGCATTTATATCACTATAATAGTAATTTTTATCGGCATACTTTTGATCACTTAAAGCCCTAGCGGCTTGATCAATTAGTATTCTGTTCATTATCCCCAGGTGTATATGATGGAATAGGTCCAAGTAAATATCCTTGATCATGATATTGAACCATTTTTGCTACATCATCTGGACCCGCTAATTTATTTGCAATAAGTGTTAGCATGTCATAAATTCTATGAAGCATAATATAATTAACCATTGGTAGGTTGTCTTCTAAATTAGAGGATTGTTTTTCTTCTGTCATGGCCGTCCCAAATCTTCCCAAAATTTTTCTCTTCCTATATTGTCATTATTTTCAATATGTTTAGATTCTTGTATTACATGTACATCAAAATAATTCTGTGGTTTATCTTCGCATCCACAATTAGGACATTTCTTCATAAAGCCCAGCCTTTTTTAAAATACCGCTAATGTTATCATAAAAAGCGGAACCTATAAATTTTTTATAGGAACAAGATATACAGTATAAGTATACCTCATCCTCTAGTGTAAGGTTAGAAAAAAGAAGACCTTGATCTAGTGGACATTCCAGTCTAGGTACAAGGCCTTCTTCTGAAAGGGCGATATATTTAGATACTAGTTGTATCTTTCGCATTTTCTCCTACTTCGTAGTAGTTGGGAATTTCATATAAAATTCCTGTGCTGGCTTATTTAAGCCTTTCCACGATGACCAATCTTTTCCGCCCTTGGTCATGTAGTACGTTATCTCTGCGTTTATTACTGGATCAAATAAAAGTACATTTGATCTCAGGTTGAACTTTTCTTTACGATCTATGCCAAGCTTACCTAACATATTGATCTGAAATAGTCCATAGGAACTGTCTCCAGTTTTCCTGTTACCATTATATGCAAGCGGTCTTCCATTGGATTCACGCTTAGCAATGGCCCAAGCCGTTTTAAGAGCTTTACCTTCAAATCCTACTGCCTGTAGCAATTTCTTTAATTCCATATCAGACAATTTCTCAGAAGGCTTATAAACAGTATTGCTGTACTTGTCTAAGGTTTCTTTTTTCAGTTGTTCTTGCGTTTTGGTTGGTTTTACTGTTAAAGCCTGAGCGGGTACAACGGTATTGTTTGCGAATAGAAATAATGTTATCATTACTATTGCAGTCGTACTATGTACAAAATCGCTAAGACTTTGTTTTATTTTCTCCATTGGCATTTCCTCCTCTAGAGATAACGAACTATAATATTAGCATTGGCGGTAAGTTACTGTCAAGTCGGTTGACCAGAAAAAAAGAATGCAAATATCATTTTCTACGCTCAGATCTAACTTTAACACCTCAATTGGGTACGGTTATGCGGGTCAACATATAATTAATTCATTAAGAGAATTAGGTCATCAGACCCCATATCAAGATCCTAAAGCTCCAGTTCAATTAAATTTTTCTCAACCCGATCATTTTAAATTACATAGAAATCAATATCAAATTTCTTATACACCATGGGAATCAACAAAAATTCCAGATAGATGGCTACTTAAATTAAACGTATGCGATGAAGTTTGGACAACTTCAGATTGGTGTGCAAATGTTTTTGAAAGCAGTGGATTTAAAGATGTTAAAGTTTATCCACATGGAATAGAGCCAGCATGGACGCCATTAAAAAGAAAAGAATCTGATGTTATAAAATTTTTACATATTGGAGAACCTGCGCCGAGAAAAGGCGGACAAATGGTGGTGGATGTATTTACAAGTTTATTTGGAAATAATCCAAAGTATTCTTTAACAATTAAAGGGTATAAAAATAACACTACTAGAATATATAATAATTATATAGATAAAAATATTATAGGTTTACCAGATCAGAAATTTAATAATATTAAAGTAATAATTAAAGATTTAAGTCAAGAAGAATTAATTAAACTTTATCATGACCATGATGTTTTAGTTTATCCAACATTTGGTGAGGGTTTTGGATTTATACCCCTACAAGCACTTGCAACAGGAATGCCAACAATATCCACATATGATTGGGCACATTATAAAAAATATTTAGGACCGCTAAAATTAAAATCCAATTTAAAAAGCACAGAATGGGAATATGTTCATCCTGGAGAAGTTTTTGAACCAAACTATCAACATCTAGTTGAGCTTATGAAAGATGTGGCAAATAACTTTAATGCATATTCTGGATATTACTATGCTCAGTCAACTAAAATACATGAAGAGTATAACTGGTTGCAGTTGACCAATAATGCGTTTGATCATATTTTTAAAAAGTTCTCTTAGCCCTTCCGCTTTAAATTAAACTTTGGTAGAATTGGAATCTCAATCAATTTTAAAGTTAAACCGCAAGGCGGAGAAAAGGTCGTATATGTCAAGAGTTATTGAAAACCCATATGAAAATTTTATTGCATTATCACGTTATGCAAGATGGCTGTCTGATGAAGGTCGCAGAGAAACGTGGGGAGAAACCGTAGATAGATACTTTGATTTTATACTAAACCACATTGGTAAAAATCATGGTTACACTCCAGACGAAGAACTTGTTAAAGAATTAAAGGAAGCGGTCTATAGCAGAAATGTTATGCCATCAATGAGGTCTGTCATGACTTCTGGACCAGCTCTTGATAGAGACCATGTTGCAGGATATAACTGTTCGTTTGTTCCAGTAGATAATCCACGCTCATTTGATGAAACAATGTATATCTTGATGTGCGGTACAGGTGTTGGATTCTCAGTTGAATATAAATATATTAATAAACTTCCTGCCGTCCCAGAAACTTTAGAAAAATCAAACACTGTTATTGTTGTCGAAGATTCCAAACAAGGATGGGCAAAAGCATACCGAGAACTTCTTGCTTTGCTTTGGTCTGGACAGATTCCAGCAATTGATGTCAGCAAGTTAAGACCAGCTGGAGCAAGACTTAAGACAATGGGTGGAAGATCTTCAGGCCCACAACCATTGGTTAATCTTTTTGATTTTACAATCAAGGTATTCAAGAATGCAACAGGTCGTCAATTAAAGCCAATTGAATGCCATGACATTATGTGCAAGATTGGTGAAATTGTTGTTGTTGGAGGAGTTCGCCGTTCGGCAATGATTTCTCTTTCAAATATTAACGATATCGAAATGGCTCAAGCAAAAGCAGGTAATTGGTGGGAAAACAATTCTCAAAGAGCCTTATCAAATAATTCTGTTGCATATTCTAGAAAGCCAGAGATGGCTCAATTTATTGCAGAGTGGAAAAATCTATATGACTCAAAATCTGGAGAACGTGGCATTTACAATGTTGCAGCAGCACAAAAGCAGGCAGCAAAAAATGGACGTAGAGATCCAGAAATTCATTATGGAACAAACCCATGTGCTGAAATTATTCTTCGCCCATATCAATTCTGCAACCTTTCAGAAGTTGTTATTCGTGAAAATGATACAACAGAAAGCGTAGCTAAAAAAGTAAGAC
>RGVD01000246.1 GCA_010027395.1 Bacteroidota bacterium | reverse complement strand
AACATATAGAAAGTTGAGATAGGTATATTTTCGATGCTAAATGTTCCATCTTCCTTTGTTCTTGTAAAGTACGATGGTTTCTTTTTGTAAATCGTAGTATCAGTAAAATTTGAGTACTCGTAAAGCGCTACAATCACATCTTTTTCTGTTTTGAGAGTAAAAGCATTAAGTACTTTACCTTTTATATAATTGGTATCTAAATTCTCTCCTGTAGAGAAAACATATTTGAAGTCGGGCAACGCCATCTCTTCATGAATATCTGTAATAGAATTTCCGAAATTTATTGTGTAGGTTTTATTTCTTTCGAGTCCTTCATTGATAATGATTTCTAAATTCTTACCATTTTCTTGGATTGTAGGTGCTTTTTCGCCCGGTGGTGGTGGTGATATAACAATTTGTTGAGATGCGTCTTTAAGTCTAATAAACTCATCAAATTTTATGTTTATTTTCTGACCATTAATTGGAAATTTTACTGTTTTATTCGATGGTTTAGCATCAATAAAAACGGGGTGTTTTTCATCTTTCGGTCCACCTGAAGGTGCAACTTGCTGGGCACAGGATGCTATAAAAATTATCAAAAAAAGATAGGAAGTTTTTATAAGAATTGAAAACGTATTTTTTGACATATAATTCGTAGTTTTTCTCCACTTATTTTTTCTTAACCACAAAAAGTAATGTGCTATGCTCTCCTGTACTAAGTGCAGCAGCAGTTGATTTTATTCCATTTATTGCACCATTGATAAATGGAAATCTATTTTTCAGATGAACTTCACTGCGCATGCAAATGTAGGGTGCATCAAACCACATGGGTTTTATTTCAACTATTTTAAAACCATGTTTCTCCATTAGTAAAGAAAAACTCTTTTGATTAAAATGGTATAGGTGCCTAGGCACATCGTAGCCGTCCCAGTATTCTTTATAAATCTCCGCATCCTTACTTTTGCTATTAGGAACTGCTATGAACATGGTCCCATCCTGTTTGAGTAAATGATGAAGTTGCTGCATTCGTTCGTTCAGGTAATGCACATGTTCAAGAACATGCCATTGCGTAATGATATCGAATGTATGCTTATCCAAGTTATCTAATTCTGACTCATTTTTAACATTTATTCCAAATGTGTTTTTTACATATTCTACTGCATCATCGCTTATGTCTACTCCAAGTCCATCAAAGGTTTTGTCAAGTTTAATTCCGTTTAAAAAATAACCTAGGCCACAACCTAAATCCATTAATTTACCTGATTTGTGATATTTCTTTATTAGGTTAAGTTTTTGCCTAATACTGAAATCCCTAACAATATCATATATTTTGTAAATTAAACCCTTCTTTTTACCCGAATGAGATATATATTGATCTGATTGGTAGTATTTTCCAATTTCAGAAATATTAGGCCTTGGATTAGTAAATATAAAACTACAAGATTCACAATATTGTAATTGAAAATCCTCTCCTGTAGCTACAAAATCTTTGCAGCTGAATAATGTTTTAAAGTTGTTCTGCCCACATACAAGACAATTTACTAGTTTTTCCAATTTTGTTTTGGTTAATTTATCTTTTGTGCAAATGTATTATTATCTTCCTAAATGTACCATAAGCACCGAAACATCTGCAGGTGAGATGCCACTAATTCTTGCAGCTTGCCCGAGTGTTGATGGCTTTTGTCTGCTTAGTTTCTCTTTGGCCTCAGTACTCAAATTATGAATTCCTCTAAAGTCAAACGAATCATCAATTTTTACACTTTCTAAACGGTTCATTTTGTCAACCATCTCTTGTTCTTTTATAAGGTAGCCAGAATACTTCATAATTACTTCTGCTTGCAAAATACTATCCTTATCGTAATTTGAAAGAAACTCATTAACAGAATTCAAACCCTTTCTTATTTTTTCGATATCAAGTTGAGGTCTACTTAAAATTTGTTCTAGTTTATAGTTTTGGTTAATTGGTGCAGTTTCTAAGGATTCAAGTATTGGGTTAATATCACTTGGAATAACAGATGTTTTCTTAAAATACTTTACTATCTCATTTGTTTGATCAATTTTCCTTTTGACTTGATCATATCTTTCTTGTGAAGCTAGACCTAATTTATATCCTTTTTCTGTCAATCTAATATCTGCATTGTCTTGTCTTAGCAATATTCTGTATTCTGCCCTTGATGTAAACATTCTGTATGGTTCATCTGTGCCTTTATTTACTAAATCATCAATTAAGACACCAATGTAAGCCTCGGATCGATTTAAAATAAAGTCTTCTAAACCTTTTACTTTTTGGTGTGCGTTTATTCCAACCTGTTGTTCCATTTATTTGACCCGCGAAATACAAGTTTTTTATTAAATGTGTTTCTAAAGTTAGCTTTAACTGAGTGGGTGGAAAATAATCATATTCAATCGCGTAACCTGGCCTAAACATTTTCGCGTTTTCAAAACCAGGAATTCTTCTTAGCGCTTTTAATTGTATTTCATCGGGAAGTGATGTTGAAAAACCATTAACATATATTTCTACTGTATTCCAGCCTTCTGGTTCAACAAATATTTGATGTCTATCCCTTTCGGCAAATCTATTTATTTTATCCTCTATTGATGGGCAATAGCGAGGACCTAATCCTTGAATTCTTCCGGCATACATTGGTGAGTCATCGAATCCGGTTCTTAGGATATCATGTACATCATTGTTTGTATAGGTTATCCAGCAACATCTTTGCTGTTGTATTGGTTTTGTGGAATTTGAGTATGAAAATTTATCTGGATTTGTGTCTCCTTCTTGTCTTTCCATGGCTTCATAATTCAGACTTCTTCCATCAACTCTTGGAGGCGTGCCTGTTTTCATTCTTCCAGATTCAAAGCCAAGTTCTACCAATTGTTCTGTAATTCCACTTGCTGATTTTTCTCCTATTCTACCCCCTCCAAATTGTTTTTGCCCAATATGAATGATTCCATTAAGGAATGTTCCATTAGTTAGTACTACCGAATTTGCCTCAATTTTTTGACCCATCCCTGTAATTACCCCTTTCACTTGCCCTTCTTCTACAATTAGTTTACTAACCATATCTTGCCAAAAATCAACATAGGGTGTTTGTTCTAGATGTTCTCTCCAATACTGTGAAAACAACATTCTATCATTTTGTGTCCTAGGGCTCCACATTGCTGGACCTTTCGATAGGTTTAACATTCTAAATTGAATTGTTGATTTGTCAGAGACTATGCCTGAATACCCACCTAAAGCGTCTATTTCCCTAACAATTTGTCCCTTGGCAACACCACCCATTGCTGGATTACAGCTCATTTGAGCTATCTTATTCATATCCATCGTAATAAGCAACACTTTACTGCCTAATACCGCTGCAGCGTGCGCAGCTTCACAACCGGCATGACCCGCTCCAACTACTATTACATCATATTTATCTAACATCATTTTTGTTTTGTTCCACGTGAAACGTGTCTGTTTTTTTGTAGCAAAGATAGATACTCATTTTCTTTTTTTCTCATTAATTCAAGGTCTTTTTTTGTCTTGTCCTTGTATCCACACAAGTGCAGCACTCCATGAACAATTACCCTTT
>RGVD01000245.1 GCA_010027395.1 Bacteroidota bacterium | reverse complement strand
TCTGTTATTTTATCAGTAGTTTGGTTTGGAACCAATCTCATGCTGATTTTTGCATAGGCTTTTGAAGGTAAAACTGTTTTAGAACCTTCACCCGTATATCCACCCCATATACCATTGCAATCAAGGGTTGGTCTGATACCAGTTTGTTCTAACACGGTATATCCTTTTTCACCCCATACATCGCCCACTTGAAGGTCTTTTTTATATGCATCTAAATCAAAAGGGGCTTTGTTTAACTCAGTTCTTTCGGCATCAGTTAGTTTTTGAACTTCATCATAAAAACCAGGAATGGTAATATGGTTGTTTTCATCATGCATGCTGGCAATCATTTTTGCAAGTATGTTGATTGGATTAGCAACCGCACCACCATACACACCACTGTGTAAATCGCGGTTAGGGCCAGTTACTTCAACTTCTAAATAACTTAATCCACGCAAACCACAGTCAATTGAGGGGACATCGTTGGCAATCATAGATGTGTCTGAAATTAATACAACATCTGCTTTCAATCTTTCTTTATTGTTGATACAGAAAGTGCCCAAATTTGAACTACCCACTTCTTCTTCACCTTCAATCATAAACTTGATATTGCAGGGCAAAGTGTTGGTGCGCATCATGATTTCAAAGGCCTTCACATGCATATACATTTGACCTTTATCATCACAACTTCCGCGAGCAAAAATGGCTCCTTCTGGGTGAATTTCTGTCTTACGAATGGTTGGTTCAAATGGGGGAGTGTCCCATAATTCTAGGGGCACTGCAGGTTGAACATCATAATGTCCGTATACCAAAACAGTTGGAAGGCTTGGATCAATTATTTTTTCGCCATACACAATAGGATGACCGGGTGTGGTGCATATTTCAACTTTATCAGCACCAGCTTCTTTAAGCTTGGCTGCTACAAAATCAGCTGCTTTGGCCACCTCATCATTGTAGCTGCTATCAGCACTGATACTTGGGATTCTAATCAAATCAAACAATTCGTTTAAAAAACGATCTCGGTGTTGAGAAATGTACTCTGCTATCATATATAAATGGTTTTTAATCTAGGGCAATTTTATCATTCTATGAGCGAACAAACAATGATTTTAAATATGTATTTGAATTTAACTACGGTTACTCATAAAGATATCTAAAAATTAAGCTTATGGCTTAAATCTAAATACGATTGTCATGGTTCCATATTGTTCGTCCGGACCATCATCACGACTTGAAAAACGAGTCTGCAAGGCGCCTTGTCTTGCTTTTTCTAATAAACTTGGGTTAAGGGTAGTGCTACCCATTTGACCGGGCGTTGCTTTTGTGACATTGCCATCTCTATCAACAATAATTCGCACAACCACCTTTCCTGTTTCACTTGAATTATCTTCAATGTTTGGCAGCTTGGCTACTTTTCTACCGGTTAAATTATAACTCACTCCATCTTTTCCAGTGCCCAAGCCCGAATCACCTAAACCCGTTCCTTTTGGATCTCCATCAGGTGAACCATCGTATCTACCTTCGTTGCCTGGAATATCTCCACTTCCATAACCACCACCTTGATTCCCTTTTTTACCACCTTTTTTAAACAAAGCATTGGTGTTTACAACAGGTTCAGGTTCTTTTTTAGGTAATTCAATCTTGGGTTCATGCTTAGGCTTAAGTTCAGTATGTTTATGTTCCTTTTCAGCTTTCTTTTCAGTTACATTCACTTCATCTGTTTCTTGCGTAATAGACGGAGGGTCTTGCTGGGTTTCAATAGGAACTAGCGTTTCTTGCGTTTGAGATGGCTCAGGAACAGGCGCAATATCAGGGCCTCCCATATTTTCATCGCCCAAAAGCATTTTCATTCCTTCCAATTCCATAGGTGGATTTGGAGGAGAGATTACAAAAAATATCAAGGCCAATAGGGCAATTCCATGTATTAACAAAGTTCCTGCAAGCCCATAATAATTGTGCTTTCGGGTCTTACGTTCTATATAAAAGTTTTCCTGTGTGGTCATAGCTAAACAATATTTTGTAAATGTATGAACGAAAGAACTTCGGCTTTCTTATGACATATTCACATCTTCACATTTAAAATGCTTTTTTGTATGATATTGAATAATCCTTTTGGCTGCTTACATTTGCGGTATGCAATTGAACTCCCTTACAGCTATATCGCCTGTTGATGGTCGCTACCGCAGGCAAACCGAAAATCTTGACCAATATTTTAGTGAATTTGCTCTAATCAAATACCGCGTACATGTTGAGATTGAGTATTTTATAGCCTTAAGTCACTATGGACTGAAAGGTTTGGAAGTAAATCCAAACGAACCTGCATTAAGAGCTATCTACCAAAATTTCAGCTTGGATGATGCAACACGCATTAAAGAAATTGAGAAAACCACCAACCATGATGTGAAAGCAGTGGAGTACTTTTTAAAAGAAGAGTTTGCAAAACTTGGATTACAGAGCGTGAGTGAATTTGTGCATTTTGGCCTCACCAGTCAAGATATAAATAATACCGCCATCCCACTAAGCATTAAAGATGCATTGGAGCATAGCATTATTCCAAGTTTGCAAAAGGTGATTGAAAAATTGGATATACTAAGCAATGAACATAAAGATGTGTCCTTGTTAGCTCGTACCCATGGACAAGCTGCCAGCCCAACAAGGCTTGGTAAGGAGATTTATGTTTTTGTTGAGAGGTTAAAACAACAACAAAAGCAGTTGATTCATATACCTTATTCGGCTAAGTTTGGCGGTGCTACAGGAAATATGAATGCACATCATATTGCTTATCCATCTCATAATTGGCATCAATTTGCAGATACTTTTGTTGACAATATTTTAGGTTTACATAGATCAAATCCAACTACGCAAATAGAACATTACGATAACCTTGCTGCTTTGTTTGATTGTTTCAAGCGAATCAATACCATACTGATTGACCTAAGTCGTGATGTTTGGCAATATGTAGCTATGGACTATTTCAAACAAAAACTGAAGGAAGGGGAGATAGGTAGCAGTGCCATGCCTCACAAAGTGAACCCCATCGATTTTGAAAATGCCGAGGGTAACTTAGGATTATCCAATGCTATCTTCGAACACCTTTCTGCCAAATTACCTATCTCAAGATTGCAAAGAGATTTAACTGATTCAACTGTACTAAGAAACGTTGGAGTGCCCTTTGCTCATAGCCTTATCGCTTATGCGTCATTGCATAAAGGTTTGGATAAATTGGTTTTAAATGAAGATAAAATCAAGCAAGATTTGGAAGACAATTGGGCAGTAGTGGCCGAGGCTATTCAAACAGTTTTACGAAGAGAAAATTACCCAAAACCATACGAGGCATTAAAAGCGCTTACAAGAACCCACGAAAAAATCACCCAAAAAACTATACACTTGTTTATAGATGGTTTAGATGCGAGTGAGCAAGTTAAATCTGAATTACGTAATATTACACCACACAACTATACTGGAATCTGAGATGAAAAAAACAGGTAAATTCATTCTTTTAATGATAACTATTGGCTCTGCATTATGTGGATGTGATGATAATAAAGTTTTACTTTATCAACCCGTTGTGCGGTTGGATTACAAAG
>RGVD01000244.1 GCA_010027395.1 Bacteroidota bacterium | reverse complement strand
TTTAGATAACTCAACTCTTCCTTCAATCCATTCATCAAAATCAACATAAGCATTTGAAGTAACTTTATCAATAAATTTATTTTCTTTCCATTGACAAAAATGACCATATTCATGAGCAAGAACAGTAAGCCATTCATCGCAATATATGGCTACATTCAATTTTCTGTCATCATCACTCCAATAACCAGAAACAGAAATTTTTTTTGAAAGCTTTATTTCATGTTTTGGATGAAAAATTATTTCAACCCCGTGTCTTAGACAGTCTTCTTGAACCAGCTCTAAGAACTTTAGGATTGAGTTTTTCATATAACTAACTAGTCATAACAAAAAATTTGGTGGACCGGGAGAGAATCGAACTCTCAATTGAAGCTTGCAAAGCTACCGTTATCCCATTTAACTACCAGCCCAAATTGGCGGACAGGGTGAGATTCGAACTCACGATACCTTTCGGTATGCCGGGTTAGTAATCCGGTGCCTTCGGCCACTCGGCCACCTGTCCTCATATAACTACTTAGAAGGAAAAACAACTTTTACCATAACTAACTTAAATTCATCTTTACTATCCTTATTCCACAAAAGACTATCAACCATCCTACCAAGCCAATTTCTTCTAACAAGAGTTACAGAATAATTTTTCTTAATCATATCGCCTTGTTCTGGCGTTAAGAACTTTTCTGAAACAAGAGCATCAACAAAACCTTCTTTTACAAGATTAAAATTAATTGGCAAGCTTTCATCATATTGAACAATTTGTGACATATTATTTCTCTCTAAATTAAGTCCGGTGTTTAACCCGGATTCGAACCGGGATGCCGCAACGACGCTATAAACTACTTTATAGTGAGTCTACCAATTCCTCCAGTAAACACAAGACAGTGGTGACGGGTGCGGGAATCGAACCCGCGATGCCTGGGTGAAAGCCAAGTGTTATAACCGTTTAACTAACCCGCCTTTTCTTTTTTATAAAACCTACAGCACTTTTATGAATATTAAATTTTTTAGCTATCATACTATAACTATCTTGATCGTTTAAGATTGATAATATTTGTTCTTCCGAAAGTTTCGGTTTAAATCTCGTTTTTTTTCCGGATTCAATAAAATTAGAATACTCCTAGCCATTAGACAATAAAAAATTAAAAAAAGCCGATACTCAGACTTGAACTGAGAACCTTCGCGTTACAAGGGCGATGCTCTACCAATTGAGCTATGTCGGCAAATTGGCACATTTTCATGTGCCGATCATATCACTTACGTAATACTTTTTTAAGAGCTACAACTAAAGCAACCAAAGCAACCACTACTGCTCCAACAGCAGGAACAAGACTTTGTGCTTCTTCTCCTGGTTTTTCTTCAGCAGTTTCAGCTTGAACTGTTTCCGCTGATTGAGTCTGTGTCTGTTGAGTTTCCATTTCTTTCTCCTTCAAAATAATTAATAATATTATATTCTCTAACTAAATTTTTATAATCCATTCTAGTGATCCCCAACAGAGCAGCGGCTTCCCGATCTGATCTGGTGGCTGACGCAGCATACATGAGCACTGCTACTTTTGCAACGTCCTTCATGCTGCGAAACAAAGGTAATCCAAAGAGAGGACTTCCAGCAGCTTTATTTGCTAATTCTAATTTTAAACCCAGTATTTCTTCCATAGTTAATGAGTTTAACATTATTTCAAATTGTTCAGAGATTTTTCCATCTCTTTTTAATTTTTTTGAAAGGGAATAATTTTCATATTTCCCTTGAATTCTTCTCTTCTTCTTCCATGTCACTTGCTAGTCCTAATAATGCATATCCTGCTATATCACGATATGGGCTTTCACCAAATGCATTTTTTCTTGTCGCTATGCGAAATAATTTATCAATTATACGTGTTATTGTTAATAAGTCGCGATAATTTTCTGGTTTTACACCATTTGGATATAAAATTTTTATTATCTCTTCGCTCTTTGAGAAACTATCTCCATAAGCTTGTTGTTTGTCTTTTACAAGACAGCCTATCTCTGTACCAATTTGTCTGTAATCTTTCATGCAGACAAACTAGCATATGTGAGTAGTTGTGTAAAGACTATCTCGCTTTTCTTCTTTCCATTACTGGATTTGGAGAAACCGGAGGTGTTTGTTCTGGATTTGAAGATGGCAATTGTGAAGTTCCAACTCCTTGTTCTGCTGCTTTATCTGCAGACATTTTTTCTTTTTCTTGTTCGTACTCTGGTGTTGTTGGCTCTTCAACATCTACATTTAATTCGTTTTCAAAAACATCCATATGAAGTTTTAAGTTGGTTAAAAGATAATCTCTAAATGCTTCTTTATCCTTTTCATCAGATAAGCCATCATAAGCATCTTCTATTTGTTTTCCAATTTTTTTAAAATCTTTTTTAGCCATATCACGACCGGTAGTATCCATTCCATTAATACTAAATGTATCAATTTCTTTTGGCTCGTCAGTTATTGATTTAGTTCTTGGTCTAACTGGAATAAATTTTGGATCATCCGGCATATTTGGATCTGCTTCTTCTTCAAGTTCTTTTTGTTTTAAATCTACACTAACATGTTCTTCTGGGGTATCCGCGATAACAAATATATTTTTTGTAGCATTTAATAAATGTGCTCTAAAAGAATCGCGCTGTTGTTTATTTGTTGTTAAATTTTTATAATCTTTTTCAACTGTAGGGACGACCTTCTTTAAAAGATCTTTTAATATATTAATACCGGTAATGTTGTGGGGAACTTCTTCTTCTTTTTCTTGTAAGAGTTTACGAATAACTAAACGTAATTGTTTCTCTTCTTGAAGAACTTTTTCTTCACGCTCTTTCATTTTACGTTTTAATGCTTCACGTACTATTTTGCGTAATTTAATTTCTTCAATAAATTCTTTTCTATTAATCATGAATTGTTCCTCTTGCATAATTAGTATTTTAATAAAATCTTTTTTGGCTGGTTCATCATCTCTTTTAGAAGAAACGCCAAATCTATCTTCCAGATTTCTTGCATAATATACATTATTAGCTGTTTCTTTAACATCTTCTATTTCTTCTAATTCTTCTAATTCAGAATTTCTATTTTTTATCATTATATTTCCAGGAGCACCAACAACCGCTCCTGCGCCTGACATTTCTTCTATTTCTTTTTCTTCTTTAATAGATTTAAAATATTCAACTTGACGTAAACGCTTCTTTGCACCAGCACGACTATTATAACAACCTAATTTTTTCTTTTTTCCAGACTTTGCTTTGTGCTTAGAGAAAACACACCATTTGTTTCCGGATTTTCTTATAACTTCACTTAACAAAGAAGGGGGTAAAGGTTCCAAAACTTTTTTTTTGTTATCTTCTATTATTTCAATTCTGGAACGGATTAAATTCATCAAACGAACGCCTTCTTCTAGTTCAAGACGACCAGCAAAGTTCTTCATAAACGATTCTACATCGCCGTCAACTGCTGATTGACGCGCTTTACTTGCTGAAACAGATTCAATTCCTTCACCTTCATCAAGGCGTTCACCTGCTGAAACTATTTCAATTGAATTGAAAGAATAATCTTTATTATTATATTTATTTAATATTTCAAATTGATCTTTTCTATCAGAACCAACAATTACTTTT
>RGVD01000243.1 GCA_010027395.1 Bacteroidota bacterium | reverse complement strand
AACACGACGAAATTAAGCAACTAAGCAAAGATATAATTACTGCACAAGAAAAAGAAATTGCAGAAATGATGCAATGGCAAAAAGATTGGGGATATTCTAGTAACGAAATGATGCATATGATGCACGGTAGCCAATAGACTAGACTTTTTCTAGTAAAGTATTTTGCTTAATAATAGTTGCAATAGCGACTACGGTGGCCCTCCATAAAAACAGTTGACATTTCTGTCAACTGTTTCATGGTATTTATAAATGCACAACTAGAGCACAAACGCCTATGCTACAATTGCTAGATTATAATTAGTGTGATATATATATAAAAATGTTCAATAGTTCAAACTACCGGTTTTATATTAGAGACGCTCGCATGTTTTTCCCTAAAAGAAAAAGCAAAAACGGACTTTTAATAGAAAGCCAAGCATTCCAAGATTCAGTATCTGGTGTAATGTTGGCAGGTGTTTGGTATAATGATAAGCGTCCATATAAATTTGTTAAGAAAAAAATCATTAAAGGCAATGAAGCCGATAGATATATAGCCGTAGATGTAGCAAGCTTACTCCTTGTAAATTATAAGAAACAAAGACAAATCGATAAATGCGAAACTATTGAAGAACTAATTTGCGAAGCATCTAAAAGTGAAAAAAATATTGTTGTTCTAAGAAAAATAGCTAGTTCGATGCAGGAAGTCAGAGATTCTGAAATAGTTCTTGATGCTGCCATGGAATTAACCAGTTATGACGATGAGCATGTTAGACGATATGCTACAGGAAGTTTTGGGGCCATGCTCAACGAAGACAATGCCAGCGACAAAAGACTTAAACGATTAATTGAGCTCACTGCCGACTCAAATAGTAAAGTTAGATTTGAAGCTATTCAAGCTGTTGCAAATTTAATTACCGGTTGGTCTAATTTTTCTAGTATTAACAGACCAGATGTTAAAAAAGCACTGCTCGCTCACGTTACAGATACTGAAAAAGACACTAGAGGAGATGCATTTTTTGCCCTAGCACTTTTAGGAGACAAAAAAGGTTTAAATGCTTTAAAAAAACACTTGGAAGTTTCAAAATCTATAACTATAGGCGAAATACGGGCTGCGGATGAATACGGTAACACGATATTATATAAAGCTTTGCTAGCATTAAAAAATTGGTGGAAACCAACGGACTATGATGGTGCTGATAATCCATTAGATATGGCTATTCGTAGTTGCTCTCCAAATACTATGGATCGATTTGTTACAGATAAAACACCACAAGAAGTGGCTGACAGCTTGGACTTTAGTGGTAAAAAAACGAACTTACATAATTGGCATTACTCTTTTTATCCTAGCTCAAATTGGGGAAATCGCGACTGGCAGGTTAGAGAAAAATATTTAAATCAGTTTTTTGAGCTATATAAAGTTCTTGGCAAAAAGCTAGAATCTTACACTGGACCTTTTCAGCTATGGGTTATGATAAATGAATTCGACTGTGTGTTTGATACTGTCGGTATCAAGACTCCAAATCCAAATAATCAATCAGATTCTTTTCCATTTATTGTTCAGGAAACTGTTAAACCTAAATATGAAAATGTTAAGCTTCAAAAATTTATTGAAAAGCAAGGCCTAGAAGTGTTAATGGTAACTGAAGACGGCGATAATGGCTACTACCTATATAATCCAAAAATAGGTCAACCTATAGTCTAGACTGTCAAACATTCAATAATTATTTTTATGCGGAAGACTAATATGTAAGCCGAGCGACGAGCCGTAAGGCGAGGGAAGCGCTGTCCCACTACGGCCCTCCAAGAAACAGTCGACATTTCAGTCGACTTTTTGAATAATAATACTTTGGATTTTTCTTGGGTTACATTAACATAAGAGTAATATATGGAATTTTCGTTTGTAAGTAAGACTAAAATCAACTCGGTTAAGTCCGTTTCAGCTACCTCAATAAGGTTAGTTAAGACGGTATTTGAACTAGATAAAAGACTAGCTACAAGCTTTATGCTTTCAACTAGTGCTTCCGGAGTACTTCCATTTGTGAATGCCTATATATACGCTCAAATAATAAATTTTGTTGTGCATTTCATCAGTACGAATAATACTAGCTATAATCAATTGATAATTTTGATTTGTTTCAGACTTCTGACCATGCTGATCGAAGACGTCAATAGTACCCTGACTCGTAAGTACGAGAAGCAGCTTTGGGTTAAGCTACCCATGCACATGAACCAAAAAGTACTTTCTCATGTATCTGAGCTTGATTTAGAGTATTTTGAAAATGATAAATTCAACGACAAACTAAATAATGCGAAAGAAAATATGAACTGGCGACCAATAAATATGTTTCAAGACATTTGTTGGCTGTTCCAAAGCTTACTTACAGTTCTGATTGCCACTATATCAATTTTGTATCTGAATTGGATGTTTGCGATACTTATATTATTATCTGCAATACCTACACTCATCTATCAGCTACAGGCGTCTAAGGCTCAGTGGACAATATGGGATGCCGATACATCTATTCGTAAAAGACATGAATATATAAGTAGATTAGTGAGTAGCAATCTGAGCGTTAAGGAACTAAAGTTATTCGATCTCTATAAGGAGTTTTTGAAAAATCTTAGAACAACTAATCAAGTCTTTGCCAAGAAAAACGATAAAATACTACAAAAAGCTTTCAGGCGGGGAGTTTTATCTGGATTGGTTGACGTTGCAGTTTACCTTGGTATTGAGATTTATATAATATTCCAGGCTCTTCACCGAAACATATCATTAGGCAGCTTATCTTATTACACCCAAGTACTTATAAATTTTCAAGGTGGAGTAAACGGTGCTTTCAGGCACGCCTCAAATATATTCGACAAAAGCCAATATATAGCCGAACTTTTTGAGGTCATTGATTATGAACCAAAAATTGTCAATATTACTGCCCCAGTTGTGATTCAAAAAAACCATGTACCGAAGATCGAATTCAGGAATGTAACATTTTCTTATCCCGGTTCAAATGAAAAAATTCTAGATGATTTTTCTATAATCATTGAACCAAGTACTAAAGTCGCATTTGTTGGCGAAAATGGTGCTGGCAAAACCACGATAATTAAACTATTGGCAAGATTTTATGACGTAGACGATGGAAGTATTCTAATCGATGGAACCGACATAAAGCACATTGACTTAAAGGAATGGCACCAGCAGATAGGCATTCTTTTTCAGGACTTCTTAAGATACGAATATTCGCTTGGCGATAATATATATTTTGGTCAGATAAATTCGCCGAAAGACCGTGACAAAATCATTGATTCGGCTGAAAAGTCAGGTGCTGACAAAATAGCTTCCAAGTACCCTAATCAATATGACCAAATGCTTGGCAATAGTTTTGCCGACGGAGTTGACTTGTCTACAGGGCAGTGGCAAAAGGTAGCGCTTGCTAGGGGGTTTTATCGTGACGCGTCGTTGTTAGTACTAGATGAGCCGACGGCTGCAATTGATGCTAAAGCAGAAAATGAGATATTTGATAAAGTTGAAAAATTAACGAACGATAAGACAGTTATAATTATTTCTCACCGATTTTCAACCGTCAAAAATGCCGACAAAATATATGTGATAGAAAACGGTAAGATTAAAGAATCAGGCACACATAAAAAGCTTATGGAGCATAAAGGTGTGTACGCAAATCTGTT
>RGVD01000242.1 GCA_010027395.1 Bacteroidota bacterium | reverse complement strand
GGGTTTTTAAAACCCTTCACCAACAATCCCCAAAACTTATCCTTTTCACCAAAGTTTACAGGCCCGTTCATTCCTTCGATACTTTGGCTTTGAAGCCATTGCTTAGCCGTATCAAACAAAAGATTCGCTGCCACTTGATTATTTATACATTCAAAAAAGCCACAGCCCCCAATATTTTTTTCATTTGGCAAAAAATCTTTTTGGCTATAAAAGGCTGCAATTCGTCCAATTATTTTTTGCTTATCATCAAAAAGTAACCACCTGCAAGCCTTGCCCTGCTTGAAATTCAAGTTCTGCTTCTCGTCAAATATTTGAGCAATATCGTTTTCAAGCGGAGCTACCCATTCTTCATCGTTTTTATATAACAAATGAACCGATTTTATGAATTGTATTTTATCAGATTCTGTCTTTACCTCTTGGATTTTCATTGTGGCAATTAAGCTATTATAAAAGTTAAAAAACTAATTTTCTGCGAAGTAAAATTCTAGTAATCATCTTTCATAAAAAAATACTTACTTCACGCCAAAATTACACACGAATATGTTACAAATAGGCGACAAATTACCTGAATTCAAGCTAAAAGGCTTTGACGATAAAATGTATACTAATTTTGATTATGCAGAAAAGTATGCCTTAGCTGTCATCTTTACTTGCAATAGCTCTCCGATTTCAAAGTCTTATGGCCAGCGATTAATAAAGCTTTTTGAAGCTTATGAAGATGATAATTTGGGGATTGTTGGAATCAATTCTAATGATGCAAATCAATCTCCTGAGGATAGTCTTGAGCAAATGAAATTTGTTGCCAATCGATTAAAATTAGGGGATATAAATTTCCTATATCTTTATGATGAAAGCCAAGAAGTGGCCAAGAAGTTTGGTGCTACTGTTACCCCAGAAGTTTTCCTTTTCAACCGCAAACGCGAGTTGGTATACAAAGGTGCAATTGATGATGCATGGGAAAATGAAAACATGGTAACTGCTGCCTTTTTAGAAGATGCTATTGAAGAAGCATTGGATGGTATCGAGCCAGATTTTCCTGAAGTAGAAGCAGTGGGTACACCTATCGTTTGGAAAAATAGTACCAATTAGGAATTATACTCATATTGAATTTACAAAACAAAGTAGTTGTCATTACGGGTGCCTCTTCAGGTATTGGCGAGGCTTGCGCTTATGCATTTGCCAATAGAGGTTGTAAATTGGTATTGGCTGCACGCAATATTGACAAACTTGAAAAAGTAAAACAACATTGTCTAACACTCAATGCAGAAACTTTGGTTGTTAAATGTGATGTGAGTTTGGAAGCGGATTGCAAAAACCTCATCACACAAAGTATTGAAAAATTCAACACCATACATATCTTGATTAACAATGCAGGTATCAGTATGCGTGCTCTATTCGCAGACTTAGACCTTGGGGTTTTAAAGCAAGTAATGGACATCAATTTTTGGGGAACGGTTTATTGCAGTAAATATGCCATGCCTTATCTTCTAAAAGAAAAGGGAAGTGTTTTGGGTGTGAGTTCCATAGCGGGGATTAAAGGCTTACCAGGTCGAACAGGATACAGTGCGAGTAAGTTTGCTATGAATGGTTTTATGGAAGCCCTTAGAATTGAAAACCTGAAAACTGGACTTCATGTGGGCGTTATCTGCCCTGGGTATACTGCAAGCAATATTCGCAATGCCGCGCTAAACAAGGATGCCAAACAACAAGCCGAAAGTCCTTTTGATGAAAGCAAACTCATGCCCGCTGAAACCGTGGCCGACTGTATGGTGAAAATGGTAGAAAAAAGGCAAAACAATTTGGTGCTTACTACCCAAGGTAAACTTATCCAATGGCTTAATAAATTCTTACCAAATTGGGTTGATAGTTTGGTCTATAAAAATGTAGCTAAGGAAAAAGACAGCCCTTTCAAATAAGGGCGAAATGTGGAGTGACAAGAATGCGGAATGATATAAAATATGTTTGCTAAAGCTGTTAAACACCTGCAAAAAGACCCAGTTCTTAAGCCCATCATCAAGGCATGTAAGAAAGAGGTAGAGCAAAGATTTGATAGGATTGAAGAGCAAAAGGATGTTTACCTCATTTTACTCAAAAGCATTGTATCTCAACAGCTCTCTACCAAAGCCGCAAATACCATTTATTCTAGGTTTGAAGCCTTGTTTAACACATCCTACCCTAAACCAAAAGAAGTACTTAGACTTAGCAACGAAACACTCAGAAGTGTGGGCCTTTCAGGTCAAAAATGCAGTTACATAAAAGCCTTAGCTGAATATGCCATTGCATACGATATAAGCTATGAGCATATATCCACTCTTAGCAATGAAGACTTGATTGAACAGCTTACAAGTATTAAAGGTGTTGGACAATGGACCGTGGAAATGATGCTTATTTTTAGCCTAAAACGATTGGATGTTTTCCCTTATGATGATTTGGTGGTGCGAAACCAAATGATAAAACTTTATAATTTGCAGGGCAAAGGCAAACAATTGAAACAAGAGTGTTTTGCCATAGCTCAAAATTGGCAACCTTATGGCAGTGTAGCCAGTTTGTTTTTGTGGCAATCGAAACAGGTGGGGTGAAGGGATTATGGGAAACATTGAGATCGAAGCTTTAATAAAATTTTCAAGAATTTAATAATCAAGCATTTGAAAATAAATACCTTAACTTGCAGATAGAATTAATAAAACAAAATCACTTTTATGAAATCAATATTAATCCTTTTTGCTTTCACTTTATTTCTCTCTGTAAATGGATTTTCCCAATCAAATATTGACAACATTTCATTGAATACATTCAAAAAAATGAGTTTTAAGTAAATGAAACAATTTTTTGAATTAACTACCGCCAATCAATCCTTTTCAAATACCTGCTTATAGGCAACTTCTACTTCGATTTTAACTTGTGAAGGTATTTCATAATCGGGGTTGAAAATCAAAGCCACCTTTTCATTAACAAAGCTAAAAACGATAGCATCCATCAATGGGTTTTCTTCATTAAACATTTTGTATTTGCGCTCTATTTTTTCAACCAATTCTGAAAAGGTTTCAAATTTAGAATCGAATTGATTGTTAATGTTTGCTAAGTCTATCATTTTGTCATTTATTAAATTTATTAAATACTCTATTTAATAACCTTTCTTCCCCATAAAGCTAATTCGGTAAAGGTATATCATAATAAAAATAAAGCCTATAACGAAAAATACCAAGGCAAATGGTTTTAATATCCATTGGTAAAAATCAAAAAGCATCCAAAGGCTATTGGCACAAATCCAGCTCATCACAGCCAAATTTGGCAACAAACTATTTAGTTCTTTTTTGGATATATAACATACATAAGCAGCCATGAAAATAGTGGGTAATACCATAAAGGTGCCAAGAGATCTAATATTCATCATCCAGCAGCAGTCTTTTATCAACCAAAACATCACATGTAAGTTTTCACTTTTTCTTATCTTCTCTATCATAAGCTATTTATGTTCTAACCTTTCGCTCAGTCTATCAATAATATTCGGCCAGTAATAGGTTTTATAAAAATCATCAGAGATACTATTGCCTTTTTCGCTGTTTACGTGAGTTATAATTTTATCAGTAAATGCACTCCAATCTTGGTTGTTTGATATTTGCAAATTGTTACCGCATACATTGGCATTTATGCCTTCAGC
>RGVD01000241.1 GCA_010027395.1 Bacteroidota bacterium | reverse complement strand
TATTTAGGTTGGGAAGAAGTAATGCCTAAGTTTGCTCATCTTCCTTTATTGTTAAAACCTGATGGTACAGGAAAATTAAGCAAACGCGATGGAGATAGATTGGGTTTCCCTGTGTTTCCATTGGATTGGGAAGACCCAAAAACTGGCGAAAAATCAAGTGGCTACAAGCAAGCAGGTTATTTGCCAGAAGCAGTTATAAACTTATTGGCCTTTTTAGGATGGAACCCTGGTACACACCAAGAATTATTTAGCTTAGAAGAGTTGGTAGCTGCATTCACACTTGAGAGAGTAGGAAAGCATGGAGCAAAATTCGACCAAAACAAGGCCAAATGGTATAACCAACAGTACGTGCGTAAAGTTGACAATCATTTATTGGCGCCTTCTTTAAAAGCAGCTTTGGCACTAAATATCCCAGATGCCACATTTAGTGATGAATACATTGAGAAAGTCGTGATAAAAAAACGTTACAATGAAAAAGTACCGCAATTGCTGAGTGATTTGATTGAAGCTTTTTCTGCCATAACAGAGTTTACACATACAAATACAGAAGCTACTTACAATGCGGTTTTGGCCAAAAACGAAGTAGCAAGCAAAGACTTTTTACAACTGTTTAGGGTTTGCCTAAGCGGTGTAGCAGGTGGTCCTCCTATTTTTGAAATGGTAGAAATTTTTGGAAAAGACAGAACGATACAACATTTAAACAAAGCTGCAACAAGCATTAAAGGATAAGTATTATGAACAGACCCATAAGAGTATTGGTAGCAAAAGTAGGACTAGACGGGCACGACCGTGGAGCCAAAGTGATAGCTACAGCCTTGCGCGATGCAGGTATGGAAGTAATTTATACAGGCTTGCGCCAAACGCCCGATATGGTGGTGCAGGCGGCTTTGCAAGAAGATGTGGATGTGATAGGTGTGAGTATACTTTCGGGTGCGCACAACACCGTATTTGCCAAGTTAAAAGAGCTAATGAATAAAGAAGGAATGACTGATGTGCTTTTAACAGGCGGTGGTATTATTCCTAATGAAGATATTACCACCCTAAACGAAATTGGTGTGGGGAAAATATTTACCCCAGGCACCAATACTTCTGAAATAGCCGAGTACATCAAAAATTGGGTGGCTGAACACAGGGATTTTTAGTTTTGGTCTGCTAACATAGCTAGACTACCCCAATTTCATCTTCACATGCTCAATATCTGCTTCCCAAAAATGTTCGCCTACTTCGGTAAATCCATGTTTGGCATAGAGACCTTTAGCTGTTAATTGAGCGTGTAGGTATATCAATTTGTCTTTTTCAGGCAAATCGGCTATCACAGTTTGGAGAAGTGCAGAAGCCACACCTTTATTTCTAAACTCTTCTAGCACGGCAAAACGTTCCAATTTGTATCCCTTATCTGTTTTTCGCCAGCGGGCGGTGCCAGCAGGTATACCATCATACAGGGCCAAAAAGTGAATGGATTCGTCTTCATACTCCCACTCTATTTCTTCGGCACAATTTTGCCCAATTACAAAAACCACTTTACGAATGGCCCATGCGGTTTCTAGGTCTTTTTGATTTGATATTTTGATTACTTGCAACATGAAGCAAACATAAGCAGTTATTTACAAACTAAGAAAATTCATAAATGCTTCTCACTTTGCCAAAAAAGTGTAAGTTTGCCGAAACTTTTATAATTATGAATTCAGCCACTTCAAAAACAGCAGAACTTTTAGGCGACAAAGCCGAATCATTATTAAATCACGAATGTAAAACCATCTCAAAAAGCAGTTTACACTTACCTGGTTCTGACTTTATTGATAGGGTTTTTATAGGTACAAACCGTTCACCACAAGTACTAAGAAGTCTTGGCGCTTTATATGGCACAGGCCGTTTAGCTAATACAGGTTATGTTTCAATTCTTCCAGTTGATCAAGGAATTGAGCATTCAGCAGGCGCTTCATTTGCACCAAATCCAGCTTATTTTGATCCTGAAAACATCATTAAATTGGCTATCGAAGGCGGTTGTAATGCTGTGGCATCAACTTATGGTGTGTTGGCAGCTTGCTCACGTAAGTATGCTCACAAAATCCCTTTCATTGTAAAAATTAATCATAACGAATTCATATCATACCCGAACAAATTTGACCAAATCATGTTTGGTTCAGTGGATGAGGCTTGGAACCTAGGTGCAACTGCAGTGGGTGCAACCATCTATTTTGGTTCTGAAGAATCAGGCCGTCAAATACAAGAAGTAGCAGCTGCTTTCGAGCGTGCTCACGAATTGGGTATGGCTACCATTTTATGGTGCTATTTACGTAACAATGCTTTCAAAAAAGACGGTGTTGATTACCATACTGCTGCTGACCTAACAGCACAAGCTAACCACTTAGGTGTAACCATCCAAGCGGATATTATCAAACAAAAATTACCTACCAACAATGGTGGATATACCGCAGTTAACTTTGGTAAAACACACGATAAAGTATACACTGAACTTTCTTCAAATCACCCAATCGATTTAGCTCGTTACCAAGTGGCTAATTGCTATATGGGCCGCCAAGGTCTTATCAATTCAGGTGGAGAGAGCAAAGGTGCTAGCGATATGTCGGAGGCAGTAATGACAGCAGTAATTAACAAACGTGCTGGTGGACAAGGTTTAATATCTGGCCGTAAAGCATTCCAAAAACCAATAAACGATGGTGTAGCATTATTAAACGCTATCCAAGATGTTTATTTGGATAGTTCGATAACAATTGCATAATTATATGTAAATGAATTTATGTGAGAATGTGTGTATTGATTAATTCATACACACATTTTCGCATTTTTAGATAAAATAAAATGAGTTGGTTTAAACGAAAAATAGAGGGAATCACAACATCTACATCCGACAAGAAATCGGTGCCTGACGGCTTGTGGCATAAATGTCCACGATGCAAAAAGGCCATATTATCCTCGGATCATGCGGCTAACCAATATGTTTGCATCAGTTGTAATTACCACGATAAAATAGGCTCTTTAGAGTATTTCCAAATCCTTTTTGGTGACGGAAACTATACCGAGTTGTTTGCAAACATTACACCTACCGATCCACTTAAATTTACAGATACCAAAGCCTACAAAATAAGGTTAGAAGAAAGTCAGAAAAAAAGCGGTATGACCGATGCCATGAGAGTGGCTGTGGGTAATATTGACGAAGACATCAAATTGGTTGTGGCTTGTATGGATTTTGGTTTTATTGGTGGCAGTATGGGTAGCGTGATGGGTGAAAAAATAGCCCGTGCTATTGACTATGGGAGAGAGCATAAAATACCTGTGATGGTGGTATCAAAAAGCGGTGGAGCTCGTATGATGGAAGCAGCCTTTAGCTTAATGCAAATGGCTAAAACCTCTGCTAAATTAGCCCTTTTGGCCCAAGCAGGTGTTCCTTATATTTCATTACTAACCGACCCAACCACAGGTGGGGTAACATTGGTTTTGCTGGCCCGCGCGTTATTAAAGAAACCATTGGTAAAGATTTACCTAAAGGATTCCAAAGCTCTGAGTTTTTATTAGAGCATGGTTTTGTTGACCTCATTGTCCCTAGAACCGAATTAAGAAGCAAATTAAGCGAGCTTCTTCATATGTTGGCAGATTTGCCCATACGAAACAAAGAAGTAGTAGCACAAGCATAAATAAAAAGCCCTGCAAATTTGCAGGG
>RGVD01000025.1 GCA_010027395.1 Bacteroidota bacterium | reverse complement strand
CCTTTTGATGCCTCAAAAGGAAAATGAAAAATAATAAGATAGCTGATGAATTAGCCGAAGGCTAGTAAAATATTGTAATGAATCATATGCATCCTCGGAGCTTCTTGCAGGCGAGGACGCCTGCAAGGGCAGCAAATTTTAAAACATTAGCAACATCCCCTTAACCCCCTTCAAAGGGGGAATTGCCAGAGCAAATGGCCAGCTTGAGGACAAAGAAAAATAATTATTTGATGATGGTTCAGCCTAAGGCTAGAATAATCATACACCAACTAGCAACTTGCGAATGCACATTTACTTGCAAGAGGGGTTGTCTGTAAGGGCGAAAAAAAGTAGAGTGATTTGTTGGTCAGAAGACACAACAAAGGACAAAAAAATCATTAGTTCGTTCTCGACTCCGCTCGAACTGACAGTTTTTAACTACCCTTCTGGATTGGGTTCTATTTTCTTGTCTTCTTTGGTATTTATAATATTTTGTTTAGCCACATTTTCAAGATCAAGTTTGATGGATGCAACTTCATTTTTAGTGCTGTTTACTAATCTTTCAGCATAAAATTGTTGCTGCTCATTAGCAGAATCAATAGCCTCTTTATTTTCAAGTCTCACCGAATTAATTTTAGTATCCATAGCAGATTCAAGTTTGCTTGAAAGCAGAATTAAATCTTTTTTCAAAGCATGAATTTTTTTAGTGCTCAAGAAATTAAAAACTAGGCTAATGAGAAAGGCAAATACAGCAGCTATTCCCAGTGCTATCCAAATGGTATTATTGGTATTAGCTTGGGCATTTTCAATAGTCACAAAATGATTATCATTTATGCGTTGCAATTCTTCAAGCGAAAAGCGTGTTTTGTTTAGAGAATCGGAGGTGTTTTCTACCTCCATACTGGTTGAGTTGAGTGTTTCTTCAATCTTCTTCAAATCCTCAGACAATTTGTCGATTTGCGCATCTTTTGAGGCAATACTATTTCGCAAAGAGTTATTAGATGAAGTGGCTTTGCTAATATCTGCTTTCAAGCCCGTCAATATTTCATCAAAATCTTTTTTAAGTAAATAAGGGATAGGCCCTTTAGGTTTTACAGGCGCTACAGCAGCAGCTGGAGCAGGTACACGATTTATTTTTGGTTGGGCTTCACCTTGGAAATAGAAAGCCAAAACGAACAATAGAGTAAGAAACTTTTTCATAAGCTTTATAATTATAAGTGTTTGAAATACAAGTCACAAGATTAAGCAAATTTTAATCAAATATCACAAATTTTAATCTGCTACAAAGATAAGGTGCAGCAAGTTTCTAGGTCTTTTCATTACAAGCTTTTATAAGGTAGCCCAATTTGTATATATCATAAAAATAAAGAGATGGGAATGGTGATATTAGAATGAAAACAACCAAGGGCTCTGCCATAAAAAAACCAAACAAAAGCCAATTTGATATTTTCATTTTCTTAATTTTCCTGTAGAAGCTAACAATGTTAATCTCATCCAACATTTGCTCATCCCGGTCCATCATCACTGCCAAGTTTTGCATGGCCATTTTGCTTTTCTCTAAGAAGATTTCTGTGTCTTCTAAACCTAGGTGCAACATTGGATTTTCAATGTGAAGCACACTCGCTTGAATTTTACTTAAATAAATGGCATGCAGGGTGTCTTCGTGCCCATATTTTTTCAATCGCTCATCAAAGGGGCACTTTAGCATGAGTTCTTTTTTTATCAAAAGATTACATGTTTTAAGACTTATGTAGGGTTTGCCATTTCTAATCATAGCAGGAATTACTTCTCTATGCTTTCCATACTGCCATCTCAATAGAAGCTTACCATCAGGTTTATTGAGGTTGTATGAAACTCCTCCATAAATGGCATCTGCATCGTTTTTATGCTTCAAATAGTTTGCAAGGTAATCCTCATTTGGGCATTGCATATCTGAGTCGATAAACAAAAGATAGGGGTATTTGGCATCTTTGGCCAACTTGTTCCTTATGGCGGAACGACCCATGTTTTTCCTTATCCATTGATGATGCAAATGGGGTATTAGCGCCAATGCCTCTTTGTTTTGCAGGTAACTCCCTTCATCCGAACCATCCTCATAGCAACGAATTTCCCATTCAATCTCCAGCTTTTGCAATTGATGGTATAAAGAAGTCACCAATTGCTCAACGGGGTAGTTGTGGTTTGGAATTAGTATGGATAGCATTGAGGTGCGCAAATTAATTGGAATTGCCAAATAAAAAAAGGCTGCTTCATTTCTGAAACAGCCTTCAATATATTCATAGTGTTTGGCTTATTTACCGCTCACCACAAACTTAATAGATTTACTCCCTGCATCGTTGCTTAAAGTGATGAAGTAGATGCCATTTTTTAAATTGGTAACATCAAATTCTTCTTTTACTTGTTTGCTATTTATTTGTTTAGAGAGGATATCTCTTCCTAATAAATCAGTTAAAGTAACTTGTAAAGGTAATGATTTGTATCCTGAAGCTTCAACAAACAATACATTGTTAGCCGGTGAAGGATAAACTAAAATATTAGCAGCTTGTAAGTCGTTTTCGTTAATACTTGTTCTGAAACCAACGATTACAGTTCTGGTTTTTGAAGCTGTGTTACCCGCTAAATCACTCACTGTATAAGTAAGAATGTATGTACCAATCACTGATGAATCAATGCTACCTGTTCTGATAATTTTTGAAGAGATTTCATCTTCCACATCATCCATTGCTTTAGCACCTGGATCAACGTAGCTAGTATTGATGACTAAAGTATCTGGGTTATTACCTTTTAACGAAATTACAGGCTTGGTAACATCTGTATTGGCAACGGTAACGGTTCTGAAGGCGGTATCGGTTAACAAAGCCAAGTCAGTAGCAACGTATCTGATTTTGTATACACCCAAAGTGTTAACATCTACAGTGCCGCTGGTAGCTAAACTAACAACAACATTATTATCTGTAACGATAGCACCTGCATCGGTATAAGCAGAACCAGTAATAACTGTTTTAGGATTTGCTCCTTTTACTTTTATTCTTGGCATCACAGTGTCAATATCAAAATCTGAAAGGTTACGAGGATTTATTTTCCAATTACCATTTAAGAAGTATAAAATACCAGCAGTTCTAAATGCTTTTTGACCATTTTTCAAAGCAGCATTGTATTTGGTGTTTCTATAATTACCTCCTAAATCGTTTACTCTAAAACCTAGGCTAGCATTTCTATCGTTTGACAAACTGAATTCTTGGAAATCACTTGCAGGACCATCAGGGTTGCTGCTCACAACATAGTTGGTGTCAAAACCAATTACTTGACCTTCCCATGCATTGAAATTTTGTCTTGCACCCACCGGTCTAGCATCGCTATTCCATAATGCCAAAGTATCGATGTTTAAGGTGTTGATAGGAGTTGGAACAGCATTGTTACTGCTGATTTTTGTGGCAGAAATATCATTTAAAGTAGTCATGTTGCCAGCTTCAATTACTTTTCCTGCAGTGATTAGTACTGAATCGCCTTGAGCCCATGTTGAAGTAGCATCACCTAATTTTCTGTTTACAATGATGGCAGCATTAGCACCTGTACCTTGCTGAATCGTAGCAAAATTAATAGTTGCACCTTGCACCATATCATTTGACGTTACTAGTGCTCTAATGTTCATATTGGTGATAGTTGAATCGCCATTAAAAATAGAAGAATTGTTAATATAAGGGCTAAATTGTAATTGTCTGATATTGGTAATACCGCCATCTCTAACAATAAATGATTTAGCAGTACCAAAAGTATCTTTGTTAGCAATGTCATTTACATCATAAGCTTTGATGTAATAGTAAATTTGACTACCATCAGGCATCGGAGCGATTTGAGCCGTCCAACCTGTATCAATACCTACCACTACTTTTGTTAAAGAAACAGAATCAAATAATGTATTATCATTTGGTTTAGAATAAAACACTCTTGCATATCCTAAAGCCGCATCATTTAGTTGAATTTTATAAGTGAAACGGATACTGTCAGTTGAAGTGGGTACCACTGGTGTTCTCACTCTAGCAGCGACAGTTGGAGGCGTATATAAAGCCGGACCTAAATCATTTGTATATAATGGAGCAATGCCATATCTTGTTGCACCTTGCAAACTATATTCTTGTATAACCCCTCTCAGGTAAGCAAAACTTTTTCCAATAGGCGGAGGAGTAAATCTTTTGTTGTTCGCACCAAAAACTGAATCTGCTGTTAAGTTATCATTTCTGTAATATCCTGAATAATCACGGATGCTTATAGCATTACCTGATTTATCAGTTACTGACCAAGTCCATCTTGAAGCACCGCTTGCTGCTCTGTCGTTATAAACACTCACATTTCTTAATTCAACATACACACCTTCCCATTTTTCGCCAATGCTTTTATTAACATTGAAACCTGTAATAGGATTTCCAGTTGTGATTGAATCAATTGGAAGAACCACAGGATTTATTTTGTTAGGTCCGAAATCAATTACTTCCACACCATTGTTCCATTTGCTAGTTCCTTTTAATAGATACAATTGGGTATTATATTGAGCCGAACCTGATGTGAAAGCAGCTCTGATAATACCTGTAACTCTTACTTTGTATCCAGGTTTAACATTGTCATAAAAAGAGTTATCATTGATAAGGGTTGCCAAAGGACCTGCACCATTACCCATACCTACAACTGCAGGGTCACAGATTACTTCAACACCACCCCAGGCACCGCCTATGGTGTCTTTTACAAGAATAGTTGATTTACGGCTTATGCTTAAACCATAGTAACGAGGGTCAAACAATACATAACCTTCAATTCTTACCGTATCGCCATAGCGAGCATTCACACGAGGTGAAACATAATCAGGTGAATCGATGGGAGGTGTTTGCGAAAGTTTCGCAAAAGAGGTTCTCTGAACTGAATCAAGAGGGATGATTGGATACGGATTTTGTGCCTTTAACACAAAGGCAGCTACCGCGAAGCTTAAAAGTAATAGAACTTTTTTCATATTTGTTTTTGTTGTTGATTGTTTATTTAAGTATAGCAAAATTGCCAGTAGTAATATTTCCGCTCTGTAAATCTTTTACACTAAACATATATATACCAGTAGAAACTTGTGTTTTATTATTGGTGAGCAAATCCCAAGCATGCTCGCCACCACTCATGCTAATGGTACCTTGTGCATATTTATCAAACCATCTGATGTTTTCACCTTTATAGTTTTTGGCATCATGCGTCATAGTTGAAAGTACATCACCGCTTGTGGTGTATATAGTTATTTGGCATCTATTAGGTAGGTTGAAGAAATACAATTTTCTATCCCTGCTTCCTACACCATCCCAAGCTGCAGTGGTAGAATAAGGATTAGGATAAACACCTACTTTCTTCGATGGATTATCACTTGTAAAATCATTACTAGGTGTGCCACAAAAAGCATGCACTTGGTTTTCATTAAAAGAAGATTCTTGAGAACTTAAACCCAATTTGGCATCTCCCTTATCAAAGGCTGTTACTGAAAATAAATATTGCCAGCCATTTAATAAGTTGGGCATTTCAAACTTGTAGTTATAGGTATTGCTATCGCCTTCAAACTTGACAGGGGTAGTGAGTTTAATGGCATTAAAACCATTGTTAAACCCAATATCATTGTTTTCAATATCCCATTGTGCAATCATATTGGATGAATCTAAATCAATTCTAAGTTTTAAATCTTCACCTAATTGACTTCTATACAAGCGATAGCCTTCAAAATCTTTTTGCCTTGAAATAGGGTCAACTGATTCCTCAGCCATTCTGTCCCAATAAATCGTTGCCTTTTGGTTTTCGGTTACTACTTTAATAAGCGGAGAAGTGGGTGGTTCAGGTACGATGTATCGGTCTAATTTGCCATTTTTATTTACATCTTTTTCTATCGTGTAAACCCCATTTTCATCACCATCTTCACCAAGATAGGTAGCACGACATGTTTTTAAATGCTCATTCAATTCAGCCCTATCCTCCTCTGTGCTTAGCACATTAGCTCCCTGGATATTGGGATTGCTTTGCTTGGCACAAACATAAGCCATCGTGAAATTCATTTTCTCACCTGGGTTCAAATTTGAGATAGGACCTGCTGAAATCAATTGAATCCAGTTGGCAGGCTGACCAATAAATGGTCCTTTACTAGGATCAAATAAGGTTAACGAATCAATAGAATTTTTTAGTTTGTTGTATCTATCCAAATCAGTTGAAGGTGCAATCCATGGGCTTGAGCCATTGTAGTTCCAGAAATTAATATTCAATTGAGGAGCTGGAAATCCTGATTTTACAAAGGTATCTGGCTTGTTAGGGTTGAAAAACATACCTCTCCAATCCATGCCTAAAAATTGAATAGCACCATAGGATTGGGTGTAATCATAATCATTCACATCTGCCCTAGCCAAGTAAGCATAAACTGCCATCTTCTGCCTATCGAAGCCATTTCTACCCCTAGAGTAGTAATTTGAACCTGTTCCATCCGTGGTGTATTGAATATTTCTCACTACCAAATCACTCCAATTACCAAACCAAATGCTATCCCATCTTTTGTCAGAATTATTAGTTACTTCATAATTGGCTATCACAAAATAATCAGCCGTTGATTCGCTCCAAGCATAGGTTTCCAGTTTGATAACTGCTTTTAATGGGTTGGTATGCGAATTAATCGGAATACTAGAACCTGGAACCACCACAAAACTATCTGTGAAATTGGTAATAAAATCCTGTCCCGATACAGCTTGTGATGAATAATTGCTGCTGCTTTTGGTTTTTGATCTTTCTTTGATGTCACTTAATTGAGTAAATTCATAACCCGCTTTTCCGGTTGAGTAGCCACTTGGGTCATCCACAGCACTTGTTGATACCAATACTTGGCCATCTACTTGAGCACCTAACCAAATGCCAGCTTCAAATAAATGCTCAATACCAGTTCCTTTTGGAAATTGCATCGACCAATTTTTACTTTGTCTATCGTTTCGGATGGTATTAGGATTACCGATGGTTCCAGCATTGCTAAAACCTATACCAATCCTGCCTGTATTGGTTGATTTTTGGCTAAAGGTAACTTGCGTTTTAGCCTCATTACAAACGATATAGGATAAAAGTAAAAGTAAGAAGTATTTTTTCAAAAGCATTCTCTTTGTGAAAGCGCAAATATGTATAATTTCTTCGTAATCCCCATTAACTTAGTGTAAACATGTTTGAGAATCAAAAATGATGAAATATTTTTCTGAAAGTCAAATGCTTGCGAGTTGCTGAGAAACTCAGCCTGGATAAAATCCAAATAACTTACTATCTCAATGTCATGATATCAATTTTCATATAAGGATAGTAGGGCAGGGTAGATAGTTTTTTATCTACATCTAATTTGTCTTCTGCTAATAAAACCAAGTAAATTCCTGCAGTATCGGCTTTTATATAAGAAGCCAAAAGTGTCCCATTAACTTCCCATTCTTTTATCATCTCTTGTTCTTTGGGTAATAGGGCCATTCGTGTTTCGTTGTCCAATCCTTGCAAAAGGATATCAATCATAAATTTATTCATAATGTTATTGTTTAAAGGGTTTTTCTTCTTGGTGCGAAGCTTGGTTTGATTTTTTAAATTAGAGTAAATGATATTTTATAAGCAGCCCTCGTTAAAGTGATTGCTCATTTAGAGTCCCATGAGCTTTTATTATTCCATTTATTATTATCGGGAGTTGTTTTTAAATGAGGATCAATATATGACCCGTTACTTTTCATATATCCATTCTGCATTTTTAACTGACCACCATTTTCATAGTTCCTTTCATGTTTCGGTTGAGAATAGGATGAACTGTGTCAAAATCCAAATTAATTTTTAAAATTCTTGGTAAATCATTTGACTATTGCCAATTACAAATGCTTGTTTCAAAAGTTTATTAGCAATTGCAATTAAGGCTAACTTCCCATTTTTCCCCTTTTCCGTTAATCTTTCAAACATTTCTTTACATGCCTTATTACAAGTCCTTGCCCGCATTGCACATAAATATAACAGTTTTCTCATTCTTGCCATTCCCATTTTGCATATTTTGACTTTACCTTTTACACTCGTTCCAGATTCATATATCCTTGGACTTAAACCAACATACGCGCACAATTGTTTATAGTTTTCAAATCGTTCAAATCCATCTGTTATTAAGATTAGTGTCATAGCTGCTCTTTTGCCAATCCCTTTTATTGTTTGAAGTCTTTCAAATAAATCATTATGATGTTGTTTGGTTATTTTGAGCAATTCTGCATCTAGTAATTTTACTTGATTGGTAATATGCTCTATCTCCTTTTCAATAATTTCCAATAAAATTTTATTACTTATACCACTATTTATAAATGACTCTTGTTGATTTTTTAAACGTGTAAGCTGTCCAACATAATTGTCTTGCAAAGCCTGCATTTGTTGCATTTGAAGCATATGATCTGCTCGTGGTTTCCATTGAATTGGATCTTCTACTTTTCCGTATTCTGCAATAATGGCGGCATCCTTTTTGTCTGTTTTAGCTCTCATTAATCGCATTTGAGAAAAGTGCTTAATAGTTAATGGATTTACTACACTTACTATCATGCCATGCTCATGCAAACAAATAGCCAATTGCAGGTAATAAACACCTGAAGCCTCCATAACACAATGACTCATAGGTTCCAAATGCGTGATAAACTTTTTAAAACCTTCTGCATTGTTACTAAATTTCAAATGTTTGTAACCATCTTTTGTTCCTGCTGGGATAGCTACATCAAAACTGATTTTGGAGATATCAATCCCCACATGTACTTTTGATTCCATATTCTAATTGTTTTAAGATTAGAAGAGAATTTGCTGTTAACTTATCTATCCTGTATACGGGCTTCGTACTAAATACTTATCCCTGTGAACTGTCCAAGTTTAACAGTAAAAAGGAAGGGTAATTAGCATTGCGAACGGTATCCAACTACCTATGACGTGACTTAATTTTGCTCCCTTCCTTCTCTTCTATTTCATTGGTAAATAAAATAGTATTATTTTCTTTTTAATCAACAGTTCACAAACATAGGATGACGAGCGTTTAATAGGTACCAAAAACATTTTCTGGCAGATTTTATGAATGTCGTTTGCTTTTGCTGTAACATACTTCTAAAGCAAAGTAATTCGAGTGCGAAGCCATGATAATAGTTAAAATAGGAGGCGTGCGGTGGACCGAAAAAAATGCGGGCCGTGCATCGAGCCAGTGCGAAGAAGCATATTTTTTTCTAGCTTTTTTGTAACTTTTTCAGCAATGGAAAAAGTTAGAGAAAGAAAATGTGGATGATTGAACTAAATCTAAATTTTCATCATTATCAACATCCCCATTACCCTCCGTTATTCATCGGAGGCAATCCAGCGCAATTACCAAATAGCATTCCGATCGTGAAACGATTTTCACAGTGTGTGAAATCGTCATTGCGAACATAGTGAAGCAATCTATCAAAACAGATTGCCACACTTCACTGCGTTTCGTTCGCAATGAAGAGCGATCAAGTTGGCAAAAACATAGCAGCGGCAAGGAAACGTTCATTGAGAGGAGTCGAAATGGTGTTTCGGCTCCGCTCATCGACCATAATGCACCATGATTAAGATTCCAATGCATTGGAATGGAAGAAAACTATTTTCCGATGTTTTTTTAATGGTCGGCTCTTACCACCCCACTTCACTAAATATTTTTGTGCCAATTATATAGAATTACAGTTCAAGTCTAAATCGGTATTGCAAGCATGTAAATCAATAGAGTAATGGTTTTATTTATCAAAGCCTTGGGATGTTCACCTTTTCTATGTTAGGAAATTATTATGTAGCTGAATGCTATACAATTGCTGAATTGAACTTATGAGAGACTTATCGAAATCTAAAAAGTAGTAAGGCTTGAATTGTTAATAATGCCTATTTGATTTATAGGTTTTTAGCCGTTTTTAAAAAAGCTATAAACACCCAACACACATTATTTATTTATTTTGTTAACAACAGAAATTTGATTTTAAATCATTTTAATAAACCTATCTTCGGAGCTATATAATTTTAGTTAAATACAAAAAATGGCAGAATATTACTCAAATACCAAACGCAAACCAAGACTAAGTGCAAATACTGTGATAGAAGGTGGGAAACTACCCCCACAGGCCACTGACCTGGAAGAAGCGGTATTGGGTGCCCTCATGCTCGAAAAAACGGCCATTACAGAGGTGGCTGAAATCTTAAAAGTAGCATCTTTTTACAAAGAAGCCCACCAAATGATTTTTCAAAGCATGGTGGATTTGTTTAGCCGTGCAGAGCCAATTGATATTTTAACTGTTACTTCTGACCTCAGAAAGAAAGCTGTTTTGGATGTAGTAGGAGGGGCGTATTATATCACCCAACTTACCAATAAAGTTTCATCGGCAGCCAACATAAAATACCATGCACAAATCATAGCTGAGAAGTTTTTGCAACGTGAGTTGATTCGAATATCCACTGAAATACAAACTGAAGCTTTTGAGGATGATAAAGATGCTTTTGAATTATTAGATAGCAGCGAGCGTAAGCTTTTTGAAGTATCTCAAGGCAATATCAAAAAGGATGTAAGAGGTATCAACGCTGTGGTGAAGGAAGCCTTGGTTGAAATAAACAGTTTAAAGGATAAAGAGGGTGGAATGACTGGAATATCTTCTGGTTTTGCCCGCTTGGATAAAGTGACTGCTGGTTTCCAGAAATCAGATTTGATTATCATAGCTGCCCGTCCAGGTATGGGTAAAACGGCTTTGGCATTGAGTTTGGCTCGTAATGCATCATTGATAGCTGAAGAAAAACCAAGAAGCATAGCCATATTCTCACTAGAGATGAGCAGTAAGCAATTGGTAACACGTATGCTTAGCAGCGAGGCCGAAATTGAAGGTGATAAATTAAAGCGAGGTACCCTTGCCGATCATGAATGGCAACAATTGAATACCCGTATAGCCAAGCTAAACGATGCACCTATCTTTATTGATGATACCCCAGCTTTAACTGTATTTGAATTAAGAGCTAAGTGCCGTAGGTTGAAACAGCAACACAATATTGAAATGATTGTAATTGATTACCTTCAGTTGATGCGTGGTGATGATCCTAATAACAAGAATGGTAACCGTGAGCAAGAGGTAAGTTATGTGTCACGTTCATTAAAGGCATTGGCCAAAGAGCTTGATGTACCTGTGATTGCTTTGGCACAGTTAAGTCGTGCAGGTGAGAAACGTGGAAACACTGCCACACCAATGTTGAGTGATTTGCGTGAATCTGGATCTATTGAGCAGGATGCGGATATGGTAATGTTTATTTATCGACCTGAGTATTATGATTTACAAGAATGGGAAGATGGAACCCCTACTCATGGTCAGGCAGAGCTTATCATTGCCAAGCATAGAAATGGTGAAACTGCAAAAATTCGTTTAAGGTATATCGGTAAATACACCAAGTTTGCCGATCTTGATGCTAACTACGGCCAAGAACAAGATATGATGACCAGTGATTCTCCGAATCCAGGAAGCATTACCATTAGTTCTAAAATCAATACTTGGAACAATGATGATGATGATAATTCAGGTCCTGCACCATTCTAACAAATAATATTAGCCATTTGTATGGTTAAAATTTTTCAATAGATTTTTCAATATTATGATGATTTTCACAGTGTGTGGGTTGTCACCATGAGGGGAGTCGAAGGGTCTGGGCAGGTTATCGATAAAATCATTCGAAGTGTTTTTGTTTCCTTTTAATGCTTCAAAATGAAAAAGAAATAATATTAGATAGATGCTTTGTTCAAATGAGTTCAAGTACTCAAAATGGACAACATCCCCCAACCCCCTTCGAAGGGGGAATGACCCAAGCTTATGGCCACTGACTCGTTCTGAAAATATTAAGATTCATTTTTTATTTACTTACCTCCATTCCGAGCGCGGAGCCAGATTTTAAGGACCCTCGCAAGTGTTAAATGAGTCATCATCTTTCATAAATTGTTTTCATTTTTAAATAATATCGAATAGTTACTCTGCTGCACTCAGGACCATGCTCGGAAGCACTTCGTCATGCTGAATGAAATGGAATGGAATGGAGCATCTAATACCACCTACACCTGTTAGCCAATCACTCCACGAATGCTACTCCCTTCTCCTTAGGAGAAGGGCGGGGGATGAGGCCTTAAGTTCCTCTGCTGCACTCAGGACCAAGCTCGGAAGCACTTCGTCATGCTGAACGAAATGCAATGAAGAGAAGCATCTTTACCTATTTCGGAACCAACCCTCCTTTACATTTCAATTTTTATTTTGCACCTAGTATAATATCTTGGCATCTTATTTTCTATCAATGTATGATGCGATATAAATGGTTTTTTTCTGCATTTTATTTTTTTACAATAAGTTTTGCATTTGCTCAAAATGCAAATGATAACTTGATACCAGACCCTAATGTTAAAACAGTTGTGCTTAGTAAATCTAGTTCTGAAGATAGGTATGCTATGATTGGCCTGAACACAGCAGAGCAACTAAGGCTTAGCTTTGATGTGATGGGTACAAAAAACGAGAATTTTCAATATACTATTATCCATTGTGATGCCAATTGGCAAGCCACAGACCTGAACAAAAATCAGTATCTGCGAGGCATGGACTTTGACAATATTACGGATTGGAAATTTTCGAGTAATACCTACACCAAATACGTTCACTATAATTTGTTGTTTCCAAATGAAACCATCAAACCTTATATCGCGGGTAATTATATATTGAAAGTCTACCGCAATTTTGATGAAGAAAATGTGGTGCTCACACGCAGGTTTTTGATAATTAATCAAGCTACACAAATAGAAGCTTCAGCTCATCCGCCTGCCTTAGCTGAGTTTAGGTTTACAAAACAAGAATTGAATTTCACAGTTGAATACAATGCCAATACGGTTCCCAATCCTTTACAAGATATAAAGATAGTGGTGTTGCAAAATTATAGATGGGATAATGCTTTGACAGGTTTAAAACCGCAGTTTTCTACTGGAACTAAATTGGATTATAACTATGTAGATAAGACCTTATTTAATGGTGGGAATGAGTTTAGATTTTTTGATATCAGAAGTTTGAGAACGTATAGCCAAAATGTGAGAAGCAAATGGATAGACAGTGTGGTGCATTTGATGCTTATGATGGATGAAAGCAAAGGTTCAAATCAATATTTTCAATATACTGATTACAATGGCAAGAGGCTCATTCAAAACAAAGATGGATTGAATGGCGATATTGATGGTGACTATGCCATTACGCAGTTTTATTTGTCATCTCCAGGAACCATGAACGCTGATGATGTATATGTGTTTGGTGAATTAAGCGATTGGAAATTGTTGCCTGAGTACAAAATGTATTTCAATCGCAACAGAGCCCGTTATGAACTTGAAATGCCATTAAAGCAAGGTAGGTATGAGTATTGTTATGCCACAAAAGGAGCAGATGGGAAACCAGATGAAACACCTTATGAAGGCAATCACTTTCAAACCGAGAATGAATATTTGATTTTGGTTTATACCAAAAACCAACAATGGGGTTATGATGAATTAATTGGAACCAGATTGTTTAAGTCAAATAATCAATAAGCATGGATGGTGAGATTTAGCAAATCTATAATTACACATCTATAAGTAATTCAAATTATAAAATGTATGAGAATGAAGGATTAAAAACGCATACATTCCATTCAGATAATGCAAGACTATGGTTTGCCTGAGGGGTAATAACATTCATCAGATAACCAATAGTCTGGTAATCGTTTGCTATAGCTTTCATTATCCTAGATACTTTGATTCAGTTACTTTATATTGTAAGTGTGATTTGTGAAGACCTTAAATAATGAAAGTAGTTTGTTACAATAAGAGATAAGAGATAGAAATAAAAAAGCCCATTTAACCGAAGTTAGATGGGCTTTCATTTTAGTTTGAATAAATTATGGTGTTACTACAATAACGCCCATTGAACTGTTGAGGTCAATCAATGGATAATCGTTGAAATCCACTGATGCATCACCATTCAAATCATTAGCATCGTAACCTAATACTCCGTTTGAACTTGCAAAGTCTAATCCAGGATAATCATTAAAATCAACTGAACCGTCTTGATTAATATCTCCAGTGTATATGCCGAATTTACCGCTACCCAAATCTGCTAAATTATTGCCAGCTGCCTTAGAAGCGCTGTTTGTGAAGTTATAAGTAGAACCGTTTGCAGCCATGGTTACAGGTGTTGCACTCCATGTGGCAATAGAATTACGATGTGTCAATACAATATAATAACTATTTCCATTTGTAGAAGCTGGCAGGCTTACTGTACAAGTTCCAGAAGTACTTAATAATCCAGTTACACTATATACCAATGCTTGGGTACTACTGTTATGTAATTCTACCGTAATAGTATCTGCCAAGGTTGTTGGACTAATACCATTTGCATTGAATGGCGCATTGGTCATCATTCCAGATCCAATGTATAGTCCTTGTAAGTAGGCGTTAATAGTTAAATTAATGTTCGAAGGTGGAATGGTTGTGGTGTCAGAAACTGTAAAAATATTTGGCAATGTGTTTGCACCCAAAACCGTATTTCCTGCTAATTGTCCTGAAATGTTATTAGGTGTACTTGCTGCTAATTTCGACCATGAACCTGAATTAAACATTGCCATTTTTGTTTCATTATGTCTAGGAATATTTCCAAACATGGCAGAGTCATAACTTAGCGTAACATTATAACCAAATCCAACACCACCCACTTGAGATATTTCATAGTACCCATTATAAGCTTTCATTACTGGATTCAAACTTGGTGAAACTGTTCCTGTATAATGTTTAATGTCTACACTTGATGGAACAGTTCCATTTGGACCCCATTCAATGGATGCAATTTGACGATTTGCGAATGTATAAGTTGTCGTAGTAGCAGTTAATGGAATGCCACTTTCTATTGCAGAAGGAGGAGTAGAATTTGTATTGAATTCAACAGCTCCAATATCAGTTGAGCCACCAGCAATACTAGTTGAACGTGAATTACCATTGAAATCGTTTGCAACGTTACTTAATGCAATGCCTTTTCCATTTACATACCAAGATTCAGGATTAGAGGTTTTAATACTGAGGTCGTTAATTGTATCATTAAACAATTGGTCAGCTAAAACAGTATTGGTAGATCCTAACCAGTTTGTGTTATACACCGAAGAATACAAATTGTTAAATGAAGTCCAACCAAGTGCGCTAGTACCAATTTCATATACTAGAGCGGAGTCTTTAAGAACAAAAGAGTTATATTTCTGAGTGGTCGAACTCAATGCCACAGAAGCAGAACCAATGGCGAAACCTTTTGTTGCATTTTTATTTCCTGACCTTTTGTTATAAATCAAATTATTTACAGCATCAATGGTACCAGCACCTTGGTTGTAAATTCCATAACTGGTTGTATCACCAAATCCATTGATGAAAATACTATTGTTGTAGAAGTAGTTTGCATTAGCTGTACTGGTATTTAAATATCCAATTACTCTGCGGTTTGAACCTGCCCCAATCGAAATTTGATTATTTGTATATGTGTTTATTCCGCTTGAAGAGGTAGTAATTCCAGCAGCATAGGCGGCCGAATTTGTTGAATTAATGGAGCCTGGTACATTTACTGTAATATTATAAATTTTGTTTGCATTTATTTTTACAACATTCGAACCTGAAATTCCAACCTGTATTCCTCTTGCAATTAAGCCACCGGTATATGCACTGATATTGTAAATAGTGTTTCTTTCAACATTAACAATGTCTGTACTTCCCGGAAGTAAATAAATTCCAATTGGTCCTTGAGCACCATATGCTACTGAATTATAAGGGTGGGTAATATCCCTAACTATATTGTCAGTGAAGTTAGCAGTTCCAGAAATAGTTCCAATATTTATACCTGCTACATATCCAGTTGTTCCTGTTTTGGTGTAAAGATTTCCAATAATATTATTTGTGTATGTACAAGGTGCCGAAATGTAAGAGCCATATAAAGCACCATTAGCTACTATTGTATCCCAAGGGTTAAATGCACCTCCTATAATGTTATTTTTTACAATGGTAGTAGCATTAGCCGCAGAAATATGCATAACATAGTTTATGCCACTAGATCCCGGTGAGCCTTCCGATGACATGTTACCAAAAGTATTACTATCAATCGTAGTTGGAATGCTTGAAGCACTCGATAAATATAATGGTTTAATAAAGCTGTTTGATCTGAAAATATAAGGTGCGCCACTTCTATCAGGAGCAGAACCTCCCATACTATTTTTACGAATGCTGTGTCCGCCACCGCCTTGAACATATATAAAATTTGTTTGAACAAAGCTACTATCATTATCAGCATAAATAGAGTTATTGTAAATATTCCAATAATCACCACCTGTTGTAGAAATATTTACATCATAGTATCTAATGTTTTTAAACTCACAATTAGATACGTTTATACCATCATTTCCAATCAAGGTATTTGATGTTTGAGAAATAATTCCAACAGAAGGCTTGTTTGTTCCTGTTGCATTGGTCATTGCACTTCCTGTGGTATCACTAAAAATACATGATTTAATCGTGTTTGAATCGTTACCTGTTCCGTTTATTGCTGCAGTAGTTAAATTTATTATTCCAAAGGTTGTATTAGCAACAGTAGCGTTAGTTGTAATAGCATTTACACCTTGAACATAGCAATTTGCTATGGTATTATACTTAGCATCATTATACAAGTTAATGGTACCAGCGGTGTTAGCTCTGTTCATAATTCTTAAGTATTTGCCACTACTATTAAAACTTCCATCAATTATTAATCTATCAGCACCATTCAATCTTATTAATGCGGAGTTTGAGGTTGTAACATTACCAGCTATTACTCTCAAGCTGGCCGCATCAGGCGAAATGGTTACAGTAAATCCACCAGCTCCAGCTTGGGTAAATTGATTTAATTCAATAGTTCCAGGTTCTTCAATATCACTAGTAATATTTGCTATTACATTCCCAGACATTACAGAGTTGTTTATAAAATCGAAGAAGCCACCCACACCCGTTAAGTTAGCAAAAGTGCTTCCAGAACCAACAGTATATACCCCAGAAACTAAAGGTTTAATATTAAACACGAATGGCGTTGGATATGTGCTAATCGTATTTACATTAGATCCTTCAATACCTCCAGGATAAGAACCTAAGTTATTAGAACTTGTAATATCTTGAGCTGTTACAAAATAATAAACTGTGTCAGTAGCCACTAAACCACCCATTGTAGATGCACTCAGTGTGAACTGCCATGTTCCGCTAGTTCCAGAACCTGAAGTTAAACTTCCAACATTTGAATACCAAGTACCTGTCGTATATTTCTTAAAGTAAACCCTTGGTCTGAATGAACCGGTTACATAAACACCTGTAGCATCAGTAATGGTTGCAGTTATTGTTCTATCGTTTGTAAATTGGTCGCTAGGTATAGCAGTGTATGATATTGATGGTGCAGCTACATCTTTAGCTATAAAGTTTCCAGCATCAGCACCTAGGTCATGTGGTGTTAAACCAGATCTTGTTTGACCATCATAATCCAAATTAGTTCCTGTTCCATTTACTGCAATTCCATATGCTTCAACTGCAGTTGCAATAGAAGCATTTACATGCAAGTCAATTGAGTTTTTATCTCCAATGGCATTGATAAAATCCATTGTTGAAGCTACTGAATTGGCATCCACACTTGAACCGCTTTTCCATGATGGAACAGTGTAGTATGATGCAGTGCCATACAATCCGATTGAATCACCCTTCAATAAATTATAGTCCATTCTCAAATCAGTATTAGCGCTTATAGCTGTTGCAAAATGTCTTGCAACTGAAGCTGTAGAGTTTGTTCTGATATTGTAGAAAATATTATTTACCACTGTATCGGCACCGGTTCCATTTCTGTAGAATGCATAGGTTCTATTGGTGTCACCAGATAAAGAATTATCAACTGTTCCACCAATATAAACGGTGTTAAATAGAATGCTACTTGCATTCGTTGATGCAGCAATGCCAGTTTTGGCAATACCTCTTAAGGTTGGCGCTCCAACAATTGAAGCTCCATTAGAATCTAAACCTAATCTAATCATATTATTTACAGTTGAGGCATTTCCATCAGAAACATCAATACCCGTAATAAGAGCGGCATTATTTTGAGAAGCACTATATAAACCATGTATTAAATTACTGCTGGCAATATTTGTTCCAGTGCTTGAAGTCCTATAGACCAATCCGGTAATTGAAACAGCCGCATTTGTAG
>RGVD01000240.1 GCA_010027395.1 Bacteroidota bacterium | reverse complement strand
AGTTCCGTCACAGTCTGCAACCACATCCATTAAAGGATTATCTTGGTTTGGAGTTGAGCAAATTTTCAATTTTCCGTTTTCAACACATAACCATGCCCAACCTGATCCAAATCTTGTGGTTGCAGCTTTGTTAAAATCTTCTTTTAACTTGTCCATTCCACCTAGATCTGCATTGATAGCATCCATCAATTTCCCGGTTGGGTTAGCGCCATTATTTATTCCTAGTATGCTCCAAAACAAACTGTGGTTGTAATGACCACCTCCATTATTTCTAACAGGCATAGGATATTTGCTAATGTGCTTGCAAATTTCTTCTATGCTAAGGTTTTCTGCATCAGTACCTGCAATGGCTGCATTGAGATTTGTAACATACGCATTGTGGTGTTTGCTGTAATGAATTTCCATGGTGCGTGCGTCAATATGAGGCTCCAAGGCTGTGTATTCGTAAGGTAATTTTGGTAATTCGAATGACATAATTTTTTGTTTTTGATTTGACAAATATAAGATTCATTTCATTAAACCATTTCCTTTTAATAAGTTTTTGTTACATAGTTTCTAGAAATTTTGATTATTTACTTAAAAATATTAAACCTATTTTTGTCCACATGATTTCCGATAAATACATGAAACGTGGTGTGTCTTCACAAAAGGAAGACGTGCATGCCGCCATCAAAAATATAGACAAAGGAATTTTCCCTAAAGCATTTTGTAAAATAGTGCCTGATTATCTTGCTGATGACGAGGATTATTGCAATATTATGCACGCTGATGGGGCAGGCACTAAATCAAGTTTAGCATACTTGTATTGGAAAGAAACGGGCGACTTAAGTGTATGGAAAGGAATTGCCCAAGATGCTATAGTCATGAACTTGAACGACTTACTTTGTGCAGGTATTTTTGACAACATTGTATTATCATCAACCATTGGTAGAAACAAAAACCTAATTCCTGGAGAGATAATCTCTACTATTATAGAAGGAACTGAAGAGTTTTTGGAGATGCTCAGAAAACATGGCATAAACATACATAGCACAGGGGGTGAAACTGCTGATGTAGGTGACTTGGTTAGAACAATTATTGTAGACAGCACTGTTACTGCAAGGGCAAAGAGAAATCAGATAATTTCAAACCATAAAATTCAAGCAGGCGATGTAATTGTTGGTTTTGCTTCATTTGGACAAGCGACTTACGAGAAAGAATACAATGCAGGTATGGGAAGTAATGGCCTAACCATGGCAAGGCATGACGTACTTTCTTCGAGTTATAAAGATTATGCAGAAAGCTTTGATCCTCTAGTTCCAAAAGATTTGGTCTATACAGGGTCTTTAAAGTTAAGTGAAAAACTAAACGGGCATGAACTATCAGTTGGTAAAATGATACTATCGCCCACAAGAACATTTAGCCCCATTATTCGTGAAATTCTTGACAATCATTTCAATCAAATCCATGGTATGGTGCATTGCACAGGTGGTGGACAAACCAAAATACTTCATTTTATTGATAATTTAAAAGTGGTTAAAGACAACCTATTCAACACCCCGCCACTTTTTGAAATGATTCAAAATCAAAGTAATAGTAATTGGTTGGAAATGTATAAGGTTTTCAATATGGGTAATTTATTGGAATTTTACACAGATGAAAACACTGCATCAAATTTAATAGCAATCGCACAAAAATATAATATTCAAGCGCAAGTTGTAGGTCGGGTTGAAGCGTCTATTAATAAAGAATTAACACTCAAAACCGAGCACGGAGAGTTCATTTATTAATATAAAATTGACACTATTTTTTAGAATCAATCCCTTAAATTGCCAAAAAAATTTGTTAAATATTTTAACAGATTTATAAAATAGAAAAGTCGCTTATGAAAATTTTAGTTACAGGAGGAACAGGCTATATTGGCTCGCATACAGTAGTTGAACTTCAAAATGCGGGATATGAAGTTGTTGTGATAGACAATTTTGACAATTCTCATCCTTCCGTATTACTAAATATTGAAAAAATTACTGGCAAAAAAGTAATATTTGAAAAAATAGATATCAGAGATAAGAAATCCCTTAAAGATTTTGTTTCAAATAATAAAGACATAGATGCAATCATACACTTTGCAGCAAGCAAAGCAGTTGGAGAAAGCGTTGAAAAGCCACTAAAATACTATGAAAACAATGTGGGTGGTACACTAAATTTATTGGAAGCTATGCAAGAGAATGGTATCGAAAATATTGTATTTTCCTCTTCGTGCACAGTATATGGTGAAGCAACTCCACCAGTAAATGAAGATGCACCTATTATGATTGCCCAATCACCATATGGGAACACAAAACAAATTTGTGAAGAGGTATTATTAGATCAAACCAATGCGAGCAATTTAAAAACAGTTTCATTAAGGTATTTCAACCCGGTTGGCGCCCATGATTCTGCTTTGATAGGAGAATTGCCTTTAGGTGTTCCTAATAATTTAGTGCCCTATATTACTCAAACGGCTATAGGAAAAAGGGAGATCTTAACAGTATTCGGCAACGATTATAATACACCCGATGGAACATGTATAAGAGATTTTATTCATGTTGTAGATTTAGCCAAAGCACACATTAAAGCAGTAGAATACCTTACTAATAAAAAATATAAATCCTCATTTAGTGTTTTTAATTTAGGCACAGGCAAAGGAAGTTCGGTGTTAGAAGTGATACAAACCTTTGAAAAGGTTACACAAGTTAAACTTAACTATAAAATTGGGTCGCGCAGAGGTGGCGATATCACCCAAATTTATGCTGGTTGCGAAAAAGCAGAAAGTGAATTGGGATGGAAAACTGAAAGAGACTTAGAAAATTGTATGAAAACGGCTTGGGATTGGGAAAAAAACTTAGAAAATATTAATGTAAGTGAATAGTCTTAAGCCACTTTTCTTGGAAAGAATGCTATCTCAAATCATATGTCAAAAAAAAATATATTAATAACTGGAGGTGCTGGATTTATAGGATCTCACGTAGTTAGGTTATTCGTTAAAAAATATCCAAACTATAACATCTATAATCTCGACAAACTTACCTATGCAGGTAATTTGAAAAATATTACAGATATAGAAAACGCTCCAAATTATACATTCCTTAAAGCTGACATTGTAGATGCCAATCAGATAAGTAGTTTATTTGAAAAATACCAATTCACCGATGTTATTCACTTGGCAGCTGAAAGCCATGTCGATAGAAGTATAACAAACCCGATTGATTTTGTGATGACAAATGTTGTTGGAACTGTAAATTTGTTAAACGCGGCTAAGAATTTATGGAAAGATAATTTAACGGATAGACTTTTTTATCACGTATCTACTGACGAAGTATATGGAAGCTTGCATGACGGAGGTTTCTTTCTAGAGACTAACCCATACGACCCACAAAGCCCATACAGTGCCAGTAAAGCAAGCAGTGATCACTTTGTAAGAGCATATCATAATACCTTTAAACTGCAAGTTGTATTATCTAACTGTTCAAATAATTATGGACCAAATCAGTTCCCAGAAAAATTAGTGCCCCTTTTCATAAACAATATAAGAAACAATAAGTCATTGCCTGTATATGGAAAAGGTGAAAATGTAAGAGACTGGCTTTATGTTGTTGATCATGCAAGAGCCATTGATGATGTTTTCCACAAAGGAAAAATTGGTGAAACATACAATATTGGTGG
>RGVD01000239.1 GCA_010027395.1 Bacteroidota bacterium | reverse complement strand
GCTGTTTCTATTGGACGTAGGCTTGCCGACCCATTGGCAGAATTGGTAAAGATTGATCCTAAATCCATTGGTGTAGGACAATACCAACATGATGTTGATCAATATAAACTTAAACACAGCCTTGATTCAGTAGTGCAAAGTTGCGTAAATAATGTAGGTGTAAATTTGAATACAGCAAGCAAAAGTTTACTTACCTATGTTTCAGGATTAGGTCCACAAATAGCACAAAATATAGTTGCCTACAGAAATGAAAATGGTGCATTTAGCAGCCGTGCACAATTGAAAAAAGTACCTCGATTAGGAGAAAAAGCCTTTGAGCAATGTGCAGGATTTTTAAGAATTAGCAAAGCTAAAAATGCATTAGATAACAGTGCAGTGCATCCTGAAAGTTACCATATTGTTGAACAAATGGCCAAAGACCAACAATGCAAAGTCGAGGATTTAATAATCAATGAAGGTCTTCGAAAAAATATTAACCCATCAAAATACGTAGGCGAAAATTTTGGACTTCCTACCATCAATGATATTATTAAAGAGCTTGCGAAACCTGGCCGAGATCCAAGAGCGACATTGCAAGCATTTAGCTTTGCTGATGTAAAAAAGCCTGAGGATTTATATATAGGAATGGTGCTTCCAGGTATTGTTACAAATATTACAAACTTTGGATGTTTTGTAGATATTGGTGTGAAGCAAGATGGCATGGTGCATATTTCTCAATTAGCCAATCGTTTTGTAAGAGACCCTAATGAAGTTGTTAAACTGCAACAACAAGTTCAAGTAAAAGTTATTGAACTAGACTTGCAAAGAAAAAGAATTAGCCTTACGATGAAATTGGATGGATGATGAAGTATTAGATAATAATTAGCAATAAAATTAGATTATCTATTTATGTAAAATCGTTTTTATTATTTACAGCGGTAGCTTTATTGATTATTAATTTGCTTTATTTTTATTAAATAAGCTACGCAATTACTTATTGCTTTTTTTGCTTTCGTTATGATTTCAAATTACTTGTTATATTTTGCAACTCTTGAGTTTAAAAGAAAAATATACACAAATACTAAAAACAGAGGCTTATAAACTAGGCTTTAGTTTTTGTGGCGTGTCCAAATCAGAATTCCTAGAGCGTGAAGAACCCAGATTATCCAAGTGGTTGAGCGAAAACAGAAATGGGAAAATGGCTTATATGGAAAATCACTTTGACAAGCGATTAGACCCAAGTAAACTGGTTGAAGGTTCAAAATCTGTAGTTAGTTTGCTTTATAATTATTACACTGACAAGAAACAAAACGACCCAACTTCCCCTCAAATATCTAAATATGCTTTTGGCGAAGATTATCACTTGGTGGTGAAAGATAAACTTAAGCAGTTAGTTGGTATTTTAAGAGAACAAATTGGGGATATCGAAGGCCGTGCTTTTGTTGATAGTGCGCCTGTTCTCGAAAAAGCTTGGGCCACCAAAAGCGGATTGGGTTGGATTGGTAAAAATGCCAACCTAATAAACAAAGGAAATGGCTCCTTTTTCTTTTTAGCCGAATTGATTGTAGATGTAGAGTTTGAATTTGACCATCCTGTAAAAGACTATTGTGGAAATTGCACTGCCTGCATTGACGCTTGCCCTACGCAAGCCATTTATGAGCCACATAAAGTTGATGGAAGTAGGTGTATAAGTTATTTTACAATTGAATTAAAAGACAGCATACCTAGTGAGTATAAAGGCAAATTCGGAAATTGGGCCTTTGGTTGTGATGTCTGTCAAGATGTATGTCCTTGGAATCGATTTTCAAAACCTCATTCAGAGCCTAGATTTATGGCAAATACTGAAATGCTAACCATGAAAAAAAAGGATTGGATTGAGATTACTGAGGATATATTTGAAAAATTATTTAAAAATTCGCCATTAACCCGAACCAAATACAACGGTTTAGTAAGAAATATTGACTTCATCTCAAATGAATAGTTACATAAAACATACCTTGGCTATAATACTAAGTATTTCAGCTATAAACACATTTGCCCAAAAAGCCGAATCAGATTATGGTATTGGTTTAAATGTTAATTTTCCGATGACTGGACTGCAAACCAGCAACTATAGTGGCAAAGGATTAGGGGGTGCAAATGTTTTTACAACCGCTCCAATGAGCAATTTGCTCGTATCAAAAGCTGAAAAGAAGTTTTGGCAAAACCTAAATTACCACCTGTCTGCAGGTTTTGCGATGATGGGCATTCGTGATCGCCAATCAGATAATCGTTATGTAAATACATACATTGATGGCACAGTATCTTTATATTTAAAACCATTTCATGAATCATCTGATTTTAAAATTTTTGTAGGTTTACGTCCTTATTATTTGGCCGCTACAAGCACAGAGAAATTGAGAGATGGCGTATATGTGGTTGATAATATAGACTCGGCAAATCAAAATAAATCGGGTGATATGGGTTTTTCAGGAACCATTGGCATGTCTGTAGCCCTTAGTAGCATTGTTAATTTGGAATTGAAATACAACCACAGTTTTGATAATACTAGCACCTCTCCTACCAACATCAAAGGTCGTCCATCCATTGTAGAAGTTACACTTAGCATAAGTGCGAAAGGGATTAAAGATAAAGTAAATTACAAGGAAATTAGCACTTTTGAATACTTAAAAAAGCTGCATAAGGGTAATTTACTGGTGATGCTACCAACAGTTAACAAAACAGAAATAGATGGTTTAATAAATTCTGGAAGGGCTGATCAAATTTCCAACCTATTGGAGGAAATTCATCAAGCAAATGTATTGGTGATGAAAGCTTTTAAAAATGAATTCGATTTCTGTCCTGTTATTTTTTATGATGATACAAATGCATATAAAGTTTCGAATAAGTTATTTGGTGATTTCTTTTATGATTTGGATGGTAAGCCAGTGGCCACAGAAAAAGTAAACACATCCAATTTCTTTGTGGCTGCATTTTGTGAGGATGTTTCAAGTATTTCACAAAAAATGGATTATGGCTTATACGTGTATGATGATAAAATTACTCATTTAGGAAAGCCCTTTAATACACAACAAAACCAATTTAATATCTTTGCTGGTGGCGACCCTTTGAATTACCTTAGAAAAAGATTGAATGTACTGAGTTACGAGGATTACTCAAGGAAAGTAAAGAAACTCAATGGCAGGTTGCTAAGGTTTTCTTCTGATAACTAAAAAAAGAACGAATACTATTCTTGCAAAACTTGCATTCTGCTAATCATATTGTTTTCCTCATCTAATACAGATATAAAATAAATTCCAGCTAATACATCTGAAAATGATATATCTTTTGATTGGGTTTGAAAAGACTTTACCATCTCACCTATTGAGTTGTGCATTATAATTGTCTTCAAGCCTTCGATATCTGAATGAAGAGTTTCTTTCACTGGATTAGGGTACAACAAATATGATTGATTGCCTTTAAGCAATTTACTAACTGAACTAGCGATTGATTTTATAAATTTCACATTAATCGATTTATCAAAAGCATATTGGAGATTAAGAAAATATACTCCATCTGTTAGTGAATCGCCCAAAAGTTTAATAGAATAAGAACCTGATAAGAAAAAAGAATCTTTGCCACCATATTGAGCATCGACCACAAGCGAATGTCCAATGTGCTTGAGGTGTACACGTATCTGATGCGTCCTTCCGGTAAGAATTTTACATTCCA
>RGVD01000238.1 GCA_010027395.1 Bacteroidota bacterium | reverse complement strand
ATATGGTCCATTGTGTATGAACATTGACAAAGTGCGCGAAAGTGTTAATTTGCCACTCTTAAACAGAGGTGACCATGTGGTGGTGCATAAAGTGGGTGCTTATAACATGACCCAATGGATGCAGTTTATAGCCATGAGACCTAATGTGGTTATGATTGATATGAAAGGTGAAGTTCATTTGATTCGTAAAAATGAAACCATTGAAACTTTAACCGATTTGGAATCAATACCAGAACATTTAAAAGCATTTAAATTATAATACACTTGTATTGTGAGGTGGAAGGAAATTATAGATAGACAATGGCACGGCATACTATACAGTTATTCGCAAATATTCTTTGCTCGTAGCTCTTGGTATGGCTTGCTCTTGTTGCTTGCTTCCTTTGTCAATCCAGTTATTGGTATATCAGGCCTTTTGGCGGTACTTATCACCAATATCATGGCCGATATTTTTACATTAAATCCACGTACCATTCGTGAAGGTGCTTATGGTTTTAACAGTGCTATGGTAGGAATGGGATTAGGTTCATTATTTGAAATGAATTCGGTTTTCTTTTTGATGCTTTTTATGATGAGTGCCTTGTGTTTAATTTTATCAATAGGTTTGCAAGGCTTTCTATCAAAGTATCAATTACCATATATGGGTTTGCCCTTTTTGTTTTCCATGTGGTTAATCATATTAGCGGCAAAGTTCTTTACACATTTGTCTCCCCTTCATTTAGGTTCTTATCCACTTTTAGCTGATTATCTTTTCAAGGTGAGTCAAGTGAATGTGGTTGAGATACCAAAAATAGCAGTTATCTTTTGTCGTTCCTTAGGAGCGGTGTTCTTTCAAAGTAATTTCTTGGTGGGTGCAATCATAGCTGTTGGTTTGTTTTTATACTCACGCATTTCTTTCACTTTGGCATGCCTAGGATTTTTAACTGCATTTTCTATTTATCGCATTGTGGGTATTGATACCAATGATTTGGTAAACCTATTTGTTGGCTCAAATTTTATCTTTTTTGCCATAGCCATTGGAGGATTTTTTATTGTTCCTAATATTTGGTCCTACTTGATGGTGATAGCCATTGTGCCTTTGGTAACGCTTATTCACTATGGCTCAAGTGAAATGTTAAGTGTTTTTCATCTGCCAGCTTTTACTTTTTCATTTACCATCACTACTTTGTTTTTCTTATATGCATTAAAGTGGAGAACCGATGGTAAAAGAATACATGCAGTTGAATGGCAGCATTCATCACCAGAGAAAAACTTGTATGAATTTATTTCATCCAATGACAACCGTAGATTTTACAAATATTATCCTGTTTCATTACCTTTCTGGGGTGAATGGATGCTGAGTCAAGGACATGATGGAAAGATTACTCACCTTGGAGATTGGAGCAAAGCCCTTGATTTTATTATTCTAGATGATGAGATGAAATCGTATACATTACCAGGTAATAAGGTAGAAGATTTTTATTGCTATAATAAACCTGTGCTTGCCCCTGGAGATGCTTATGTGGAAAGCATTGTAGACAATATTGATGACAATGAAATAGCCGATGTAAACACCAAACAAAATTGGGGAAATAGCATCATTTTAAATCATGGAAATGGTTTGTATTCTCAAGTGTCACACATCAAAAAAGAGAGCTTTAAAGTAAAGGTAGGCGATTATATTAAACGTGGTGAACCTATTGCCCTATGCGGCAGTTCAGGTCGTTCACCTGAGCCTCATATCCATTTTCAATTGCAAACTGTTCCTGTGTTGGGTGCAAAAACTTTTGATTATCCAATAGCCTCATACATCGTTAAAGAAAACAAGAAGTTTGATTTAAAAATATTTGAAGTACCTAAAGAAGGGCAAACCATTTTGAATCCTGAAATAAACCCATTGTTGAAAGCGGCCTTTTATTTTATTCCGGGTAAAAAGCTACGTTGGAATTGGAATGATAATATTGAGAATTGGGAAGTGTATACCGATGCTTGGAACCGCATTAATATTTGGTGCCCTGAAACCAAGAGTTTAGCCAGGGTTGAGAACGATGGTGTGGTATTTAGGTTCAATCATTTTGAGGGAAACAGAAAGTCTTTTTTATATCACTTTTATCTAAGTTGCTATAAAGTATTTTTGGGATATTATTCAGAATTGAGCCTTGATGAAAAATATCCAATACTTCATAAAACCAATTTCATTGTGCAATGGTTTGAAGATCTTACTGTGCCATTTGTTCAGATAGTAAAATCTAATTACAACATGGTATATGCCTTTGCTGATGATATTCATTACACATCAAAAATTGAACTTAAGTCGTCATCAGAAACAAAAATGGCCAATCTAATTTTACAGAAAAATAACTATACCATTTCACTTAATTCAAACGGTTTCGATAAAATTGAAGTTCTTGAAAACAATAAAAAAACGATAGCCTTATGCGAAGCACAATAATCATTCTGATTATTATTTTTTCTATCAAGTTCAATGTTAAAGCCCAAATAGCAGATAGTATTCCTCAGATCAATTATGATTCTGTAACATACGACAATTATCTGAAGGCTAATTGGGATGGATTGATAATGAATACGAAAGAAGCAATTAAAAATGGCTTTGAAACCATCACCATTAGAAAGCGTTTGGCTTATGCTTATTTTATGAAAGAAGATTATCTAACATCTGCAAGCCATTATCATAAAATTTATAAAAACAACCCTTTGGATGTGGATGCAAGATTGATGATGTATTACAATTATTTGAATACAGCTAATTACCATAGGGCAAAGTATTATGCGGCTTTGTTTTCGGATGAAGAAAGAGAATATTACCTAGTTCCTAAGAACACATTTATCACAAGCATTGACTTAGGTGGTGGTTACCAAACAAGCGATAACTATTCGCTTAATGCAAATAACAACATCATTAACAACAAGGAATATAGTCAGCAAATCTTGAACAGAGATTTAAGTTTTGCTCAAGTAGGTTTGAGCATTCAAGCCAATCGTTATTTGCATATTACATTAGGATGTGATGCCATTCAAACCAATAGAGAAGAAAAAATACAAGCTAAAATCTATTCACTATTAGATGCAAGAACAGACACCACTTATATCATTGACAATAAGATAGGTCAACAGCAGTTTTATTGTCAAGCTTCTTTTGTGTTACCAAGAATGTATACACTAAAACTTTTCGGTAATTTTATTTATAATCAATATACTACCATAACTCCGAGTTTTACTGATAGTGTATATTTAGTTGATACCAATGTAGCTGTTTTTAACAAATATTCATTTAGCTCATCAATTAATAGTTATATCAACTATGTCTTTGGCACTACTATTGAAAAAGAATTTAGAAAATTCAAACTTGGTCTTTCAGCATCCTATTCAAGTCTTAATAGTAACAATCAGATACAAGGTTTTGCCTATTGTACATGGTATCCAAAGGGTAATACCAATTTGGCTTTTACATCTCAGTTAACAGTGTTCCATCAAAACAGTGATGTACGCTATATCCCAAGTATTGAATCTATATTTAGAGCCTCAAAAAAATGCTGGATTTCAGCACATGTTCTGTATGGAGATTTAACTAACACAACAGAAATGAATGGACAATTGGTAAACAATATAACCGATAAAACCACCTATAGAACAGGTAGCACCCTTTTTTATTCAATGAACAAAAACCTTATCTTGCATATAACGTATAGG
>RGVD01000237.1 GCA_010027395.1 Bacteroidota bacterium | reverse complement strand
TATTAAATTATATAGTTTGCATAGTACCGTTAGCGCTTTACTTATAATGTCTTTACTTTAGTAAATTTAATCTTTTTATTAGTTGAATTTTTCCTTTTTTTTGTTTTATTTTTATTGGATTTTTTATTCTTTTTAGAATTACTCTTATTTTTTGTTGAACCACCACCTAGACCGCGATTAGCATTCTTTTTAGCAACCCTTTCATTTTCTTCATTAGCCGTAGCTTGAGCTTGAGGTTGAGCTGGAGATTCACCAGCCTCAACAGAAGCAGAAGCATTTTGTTCTGCTTCAGCTTTATTTCTAGCATCATTAGTAGCAGTATCAGCAGTAGCAGCAGATGCATCCGCTGCGGCAGCACTAGAAACATTGGCAGCAGCAGCACTAGAAACAATGGCAGGAGGAGCACTAGAAACATTGGCAGGAGCAGCAGCAGAAACAATGGCAGGAGCAGCAGCAGCAGGAGGAGGAGAAGCAGGAGTAATAGCAGCATTAGAACGTTTAATAAGATCATCGGCAAAGGATGATGTATTATCATCATCATCATCATGTTCTTCGACTTGATGTGCATCTCCGTGACTTGTTAATAAATTATCTGGATGATTATCCAAATGCTGTATTATTTCAGGGTCCATGCATGATGCGATTAGTTCATTTAATTTAAGAGTAACTGTAACAACTAAATCTTTACCATTGCATACTATACTTGTATTATTACCACACGAATCATTACCTATCGCTGTTCCTTTTCCCGAAGCTGAAATCCTATTTGGACTTTTAAATATATTCGCTAGTAGATTAGAACCAAATCCAGTTCCAGTTCCAGTTCCAAATCCAGGTCCACTCCCGAACCCCATTCCTCTACCAGATTTAACCATAGCAGACGATGACATTTGTGTATCTTCATTTTTATTTTGGCCATAAACAGCTTCAGCATCCCCTAAGTTATCATTTAACATTTTTGTTGTTGTACCATCAATAAATTTTTGACTAGCAACAATATCAATAGTACCTTTAATAATTTCATTAGCTTTTAATATATTTTCGGCACCACCTGATTGAAGAGTACCACCCTTTATAATATCGTCATTATTTCTATCTGATATAGTTTGTAAATCAGAGTCTACAATTACACTAGACAGTATTTTTTGTCTCTCTGACAGTGTAGGAATCCCATCTTGAGATAATGCTCTAATTAATATATGCATACTTTTTATTGGGTCACTAGGTATCAACTTTAAACAATACACTAACTGAGTTGCTGTTCTAATCGGTAGACCGTCGTCATCAATAAAAATACCAGGTTCTACTGGTTTCATATAATAATTTTTTATAAATTGCATCGCCCCTTTTGTATTTATTATTTTACCATTTTCAACAAAACGACTAAATAGGTTTGTTACTCTTTGGGTATCCGATGCAAAAGTTTTTTGCCTTCGACTAAAATCAGAAGCCATTTTATCGACTGATGTCTTTTTACAATCAGTAGACTCATTGAGTCCGTTGGCTTCCATTATCTTTTTTAAATCATCAAAAATTTTATCTGGATTATCCCCTGTAAAATTCTTTAAAGATGATATAATATCAGCAAAATTAGGAGGAACAAACACCTTTTCCAATGTCATATATGATGGAAGGCTATACTGAGGAAGCATATTATCTTTACCTATATCAGCCTTTGTTGATGACGGATTAAATTTATCAAGAAAAGTAGATACTCCTTCTTTTACACGACTAGTAAACGGGAGCACATAGCCATTTGGTAATATGGGTATTACAGGGTCTTTACAAGAAAAATTAAACATTCCATTAAGTCCACGTTTTATATTATTATTTAAACTGTCTGATACCACACGTGTGTTATCATACGATACAAAACTATAAGTATCATCGACATATTTAAATGGAAGGTATTTAATACCGCGCAAATTTGTTAAACTAAGAAACTGTTCGGGTGTTAGACTTAACTTTTGTGATTCAAATGTTTTGCTTATATCTATATATGTTTTGCGAAAGTCATTTATATCCATTGCTTTATCTGTACCATCATCATTCAATGGTTTACCTGGTTTAAATCCGCAAATAATAGCATAAACTATATTATTATTATATACAAATCTAATAGCATCACCGACTTTGATATCTACTGAAGTCTCATCGTCAATCACTTGACTCGTAATACCATATACGTGTTCAAGATGTATTTTATGAATTCTAACCGTCATATCATTTATTCCGTTTCCAGGGTCATGAATATCCATTGGAATCATGAGGTTATAATTTTCTGACTGAAATATTGCACCTTCTCCAGCTCCTCCTTCTTGGTAATAATCACTTCCACCTTCACCGATACTACCACCATTTGTTCTAATATTTAATTTATTGGCTGTAGAAATACTGCCTTGGGTTAATAACCCTGATGTATCAGTATGAACTGGTCTTCCAATAGCGGGTTTAAGTACTTGCTCTAAGTTGTCCATTTTTTTTAATACTTCTGTAATTTCTGCATCGCTTACTGCAGATAAACCAGTGTTTGCATGTCCTCTTAGAAGAGCCTCAAAAAATTTGTTTCTAAAAATTTCAATATTATCACGTTTAAAAAAATTAGAAAATGTTTTAATATCATTATTAGCTTTTTTAACATCTGTTGTAAGTTGTTTAAATTCTTCACGTTTATTTCTTGAATCTCCATTAACAATCGCATCTGTTTTTGTTTTAGCCGTTTCTATATCCGTAATCATTTTATTATAAACAGTACTATATTCACCGCCTTGTCTCTCATCTATATTTTTTAAGTAGTAGTATAATACTTTCCTAGCTAAGTTATTCAACTGAGCTATTTTAGAAAAGTATTTATGACTTTTTTGTTTTAAAGCCCTAAGCATACTTTTACGTTGAAACATAATGTCATGAACAACTATTTGCGACTTGACATAGCTTTTAAGAGATATGTTAATATATTCACAAAAGAAATTTCTATAGAATATATTTAAAGGTCCAATATAACCCTTAACAAAATCAGAAGGAACTGAGTTTTCTATTTCAAATTCTATTCTTACCATATCACCTGGAATAGTTCTTATGTCGAATGGTATATTTATGCTCTGAAATACAATACTAAACCATTCATTTTTTTTTAACAACATAATTACTGAATCACTGCCGTTATAACTAGCTGCATCTATTATAGGGCTAGATGTCTTCTTTTTAACAACTTCTTTTATGTTACCATCCTCATCCCTACTAACAGTATATTGATTTAAATTAAAATCAAATTGCATATAATGCTGGTAATTACTATCAAATAGTCTACGTTTCTTTTCTATATCAGAATAATCAGTATTTGATACTAGTCCACCGTTTGCTCCATCTATTTTTTTTGTATATTGAGCATTATATACTTTAAAAGGAGATGTGGGGTTTTTTGGTGATAACTGTTCATCAATTTTGTCTACAAGTGGATTAAGATATCTTTTATTAGTTAATTTTTGGTTGAGATTTTCTTTAGTAACTCCTTCTTTAGATGCACTAAAAGGACCTGTCTTTGGAGTGCTGTTTCCATCTATAATAGCCTGGTTAACGGTTTCTTCAATTGTTACATTTATATCACTATTTGAAGAAAAGTATATTCCGCTAGACTTAATATCATGTACCGTAATTTCACGTTCTTGTTCTTGTTCTTGTTCTTGTTCT